>JBOGDN010000450.1:0-3620 GCA_050742995.1 Stackebrandtia sp.
ATCGGGTCGCCGTATTCGTTGTATCCCTTGGCGATGACGTTTTGGCGGCGCACGGTGTCGAAGTAAAGGCCGGGGATGGACAGGCAGCCTTCCAGGCCGTCCTGCTCTTCTTCGTCGGGGAACTCGAGCACCGGGTTGACCAGGTGTCCGATCACCTCGTCGACGTCAAAGGCGAAGGCGCGCAGGCTCACTCCGAGCTGCGGCGCGGCCAGCCCGGCGCCGCCCTGGTCGAGGAGGGTGTCGGTGAGATCGCGAATCAGCTTGCGCAGTTCCTTGTCGAAGGTCGTGACGTCGTCGGCGGCGGTGCGCAGCACCGGGTCGCCGAACAGCCGGATCGGCAGAACTGACACGTTGGTCTCCCTTGTGCGCGAAAAGCGGGCTTCGTGCTTGCCGTCGCTGCTCGCAAGCTCGCACAAGTCTAGGCGACACCGCCGCCGCGCGATTAGCTCCTCGGCCGCCGCGCCGACGTCGGCCTCAGCACGCTCTGGCCATCGTCGACGACTTGGCGACGGGCACGTCGCGCAGCATCAGCTGGTTGGCGCCCGCCATGGCGACGACGAGTGCGACGACGGCGACCGACGCCGCCGGGAACGGCAGGGGTTCGAGCGTCGGCGTCTCGGCCATGACCCGACCCGGCCAGCCCACGCCCAGGACCGCCTCGACTCCGGCGGCGCCGGCGTAGGCGAGCAGGCTCGCCGGAACCGCCAGCGTCCAATGGAGTCTGATGAAGACGAGTCCGGCGGCGACTCCGGCCAGGAAGTGCGATGCGTAGACCACCAGGTACTCGGCGAAGATCAGGTGTGTCTGCGCGCCGGAGGTGAACGAGAAGTACAGGCCCTCCGAGGGCTCCCACTGCCAGCCCGCCGCCTGGTAGACCAGGTGCTCCGCGCCGAAGCCGAGCGCCATCATCGCGGCGATCGCCGCGGCGATCGCGGTCCCGGCGAGGCTGCCGCCCGCGGCGAAGCTGCGCCGGGTGACTCCGTGCGTCACGTATATCCGCAGGTTGATCACGATCATGAGGATGCCGCTGACGAAGAACCAGTATCGGGTGGGGTTTTGCGAGAAGACGAGGAAACTCGTGTTCACCGTACCGGCGAAGACCGCGACGCCGGCGACGATAAGCGCGGTCGCCGCGAACACCGCCCCCCACACGTACACGAAGTACTTCAGGTGGCTACGGGTGAGCTCGCGCGCCACATCCAGCGAGGTGTACGGGCTGCGGGTGGTCATCTCTCTTCCTTCTTTCTATAGGGGCTCGCAGGATGCGTCCTGAAAGGCCGACGGTGATCACGTCGGCGACGACTTCGGCGGCTCTTTCGCGTCGTTGGCGGGCGCGGCGCATCGTGACCTCGACGGCCGCGGCGACCACGACCGCCGCGACCAGCAGCAGCGCCGCGCCAGGTCGGCTCTGGGAAATTTCGCCGGCGGCGGGCAGCCGCGTGTCGACAATGGTGGAGTGGACGGCGATCAACAGCGTTGCCGGAGTGTTCGTCATCGCGGGCTCCTTTCAGTCGACGTGCCTTGACGTGTCAGACGATCCTGGGAGGTTTGATCGGCGCGTCGCGCAGCAGCAGCCACACGCCCGCCGCCGCCAGCGCCGCGAAGGCCACGCCGGCCGCCAGCCAGGCCGAGGACGTGGCGTGTCCCGACTCGAGGGTTTGGCGAGCGCCGATTTCGAAACCTCCCCTGAAACCGCCGCCCTCCGCGGCGGAGACGTCGGTGACCATGAGCATCGGCGCCGCGGCCGGGACGATCAGGATCAGACCGATCAGCCAGTGCAGGCGGTAGAAGCCGGCGCCGATGAGCCAACCGGAGAAGTAGAAGGCCGTGTTGGTCGTGAACAGCGCGACCGTGCCGGCGGCCATGGCCTCGACGGAGGAGAACAGGTCCCCGCCGGCGGGAAACTGCTCGCCTCCGACCACGGCGTACGTCAAACGCTCGAGTCCGAGACCGGCGAGCACCGCCAGCGTCAGCACTGCGCCGGAAGCCGGTCCGTGGATCAGTCCGCCGAGGAGGTATTCGCGTCGGGTGCGGCCGACCGCGACGTACAGGCGCAGCATGACCCCCGCCGTCACGATTCCCATGACCAGCAGGTATATCCGGGGAGCGCCCGCGAGCCCGGCCCACAGACTGCCGAACTGCGCGTCGTGGAACACCGCGACCGTCACGGTCAGCAGCGCCGCCATGGCCAGCCAGAGATAGCCGGCGATCTTGACGGTGTCGCGGAACATCTCCCAGGCGACGAGCAACGCGCCTGGGCGGGGTGCGGCTTGAAGCGTCGTCATGTCGTCAACCCTTCTCGGCCGTCAGGTGGACGAACAGGTCTTGCAGCGGGACGGGTCCCAGTTCGAGACCGGCTGACTTGGCTTCGCGGCGACGCTCGGCGTCGAGTTCTCCGAACACCGTCGCCCGCAGCGTGCCGCCGAGCTGCTGTCGATTCAGGACGGTCAGGTTTGCGACGTAACGCTCCACGGCCTCGGCGGGGCCCACGACGGAGACGCCCTGTTCACGCAGGTTGTCGGCAGTGTCGTGTCGCACCAGCCGGCCTTTGTCGATGATCACGACCTCTTCGAACAGCGAGGCCGTCTCCTCGATGAGATGCGTGGAGAGAACGACGGTGCGCGGAAATTCCATATAGTCGGCGAGCAGCTCTTCGTAGAAGGCGTACCGGGACGGCGCGTCCATTCCCAGGTGCACTTCGTCGAAGATGGTCAGCGGCGCGCGGCTCGCCATCCCGAGCACCACGCCCAGCGCCGACCGCTTGCCGCGCGACAGTCCGTTGATTCGCTTGTTTCGGGGCAGCTCGAAGCGGTCTACGAGCTTGTCGGCCAGTTCTCGACTCCAGCGGGGTCGGTGCGCGGCGGCGAACTTCAGGACGTTGCGCACCTTGTCGGAGTCGTAGACGTCCCCGCCTTCGCGGATCAGGCAGGTCTGGGACATCGTCACGGGGTTCTCAAAGGGATGTTCGCCGCCGACCTTCACGTCCCCCGCCGTGGCCTTGCGGAAGGCGGCCAGGACGGAGACGAGGCTGGTCTTGCCCGACCCGTTGCGCCCCAGCAGCCCCACGATCTTCCCGCCGTCGATCGACAAGGACATGTGGTCCAACGCCCGGGTGTCCTGGTAGTCGAGGACCAGGTCCGACACTTCAATGTCGAGGGTCATGACTGATCGCCTTCTTCCTTCTTGCGGCGGACGTAGTCGACGACGTCGTCGAGTGGGATGCCGACGGCGCAGGCTTCGTCGACCATCGGGTCGACGACGTCGGCGAAGAAACGCGCCGAGCGCTGCTCGCGGAGCCTGGCGCGGGCGCCGGGGCTGACGAACATGCCGATGCCGCGTCGCTTGTAGATGATCCCCTCGTCGAGGAGCTCGTGCAGCCCTTTGCCGGCGGTGGCGGGGTTGATGCGATATGCCGCCGCGTACTGATTGGTGGACATCACCTGGGAATCCTCCGCGAGCGCGCCGGACAGGATCTCGCTCTTGACGCGTTCGGCGATCTGCAGATAGATCGGCGAGGAGTCGTCAAACACGGTCACCTCCCGGTTCGGTAGTCCTATGGTTCATTACTTGACTAATGAACCATAGAGCATGCCGAGCCGCATCGTCAACCCGCCGTGACC
>JBOGDN010000451.1:0-3490 GCA_050742995.1 Stackebrandtia sp.
GTCGAAACGGAGCGGGGGACGGCCGTCCCCCGCTCCGTTTCGCGTCACGCCTGCGGCTCGCGATTCCACGTCCACGCGTAGCCGGTGTCTTCGCAGGCCATCGCCCCGTCGCACAGCTCAAGCGGCCGGAAGGTGTCGACCATGACGGCCAGTTCGTCGAAGTAGTCGGCGCCGATGGCGCGCTCGGGCGCCCCCGGCTGCGGCCCGTGGGTGAATCCCGACGGGTGCAGCGAGATCGATCCCTGCCCGATCCCCGATCCCTTGCGGGCTTCGTAGTTGCCGCCGGTGTAGAACAGCACCTCGTCGGAGTCGACGTTGTGGTGGTTGTAGGGCACCGGAATCGCGTCGGGGTGGTAGTCGACCTTGCGGGGAACGAAGGAGCAGATCACGAAGTTCGGGCCCTGGAAGGTCTGGTGCACCGGCGGCGGCTGGTGTATCCGTCCGGTGATGGGCTCGAAGTCGTGAATCGAGAACACCCACGGATAGAGGTGGCCGTCCCAGCCGACGACGTCGAAGGGATGGCGAGCGTAGGTGAACTTCGTCCAGATCGTCGACTGTCCGCGCCCGCGATGCTGCACGTAGACGTCGACGTTCTCGCCTTCGGCGGTCAGCGGCTCGGCCGGGCCCCGGATGTCCCGTTCGCAGTACGGCGAGTGCTCCAGGAACTGGCCGCGCACCGACATGTAGCGCTTGGGAGGCGTGATGTGTCCCGACGACTCCACCACAAGAGTCCGCAGCGGGTCGTCTCCGACGGGCAGGACTCTGTAGATGGTGGACATGGGGATGATCAGGTAGTCCCCGGACGTGACGTCGAGCGCGCCGAAGGAGGTCTCCACGCGGGCGGCGCCGTCTTCGACGTAAAGGCATTCGTCGCCGATCGCGTTGCGGTACAGCGGCGAGGGACGGTCGGCCACCGCGTATGAGATGCGACAGTCCGCGTTGGACAGCAAGGGCTGCCTTCCGAAGATCGCGTCGCCTCCGGCGTCGAGTTTGTGGGTGCGCAAGTGCCGGGGTTTGAGCGGGTGGTTCGGCGTCGGGTCGGCGCGGCCGGGATCATGCTCCTGGCTGGCGGCGATCGCGGTGGGGCGGTGCCGGTGGTACAGCAGGGACGAGTCGGAGGAGAAGCCCTCCTGCCCCATGAGCTCTTCGTTGTACAGGCTGCCGTCGGGCTGCCGGAACTGAGTGTGCCGTTTGGCGGGGATCTCCCCCACGGCGCGGTAGTAAGGCATCTTCGACTTCCTTGGCGAATACGCGGCGCGACGGCGCCGGTGCGACAGGTACTCCGACAGCCTAACTGTCGGGCAGGGGCCGCGGCTGGCCTCGAGTCGGCGCCGCCCGCGACGACACGGCGACGCCTGGCTGTCACAGGGGTGACTATTCTCGGGAAATGTGTCCGCACCGAACCGCACCGCCATATCGCCGCTCCTGCACGGACTGATCGACGACGCCGCGGTATTTCCTCCGGGCAACGCCGCGCTGCCCGACGCCCTGTCCAATCACCGCGAGTACCGAAACTCCTGGTACTCGGCGTTGGTGGGCCCGCTGCTGCTGCCGCTGAGCAAGCTCGGCGCGCTTGACGACTGCGAGGAGGAGCTGCGCATCGGAGTCATCGTCGACACCGTCCTCGACGCCGTTTCGCCGGCTGTCGCCGCGCTGCCCGACAACGTGGAAGTCGCCCAGGTGGAGGCCAGGGCTTCAGGCGCCGACGCCCTGGAAGCCCTGCTCAAGGCCTCCGAGCTGTGGGAGCTGCCCGTATTCGCTGAAATACCCGTCGACGGCGACGTGACCTCGGCTCTCAAGCGGCTGGGGCCCACGCAGGTCGCGCCGAAGTTCCGCACCGGCGGGCTCGAGGCGGCGCTGTTCCCCGAGCCGGAGGTTCTCGCCGCCGCCGTGGTCTGCTGCGCCGATCACGGCTTGAGCTTCAAACTCACCGCCGGGCTGCATCGCGCCGTCCGGCACGTCGATCCGAGGACCGGTTTCGTCCACCACGGCTTCCTCAACGTGCTCGCCGCCGCGGCCGAAGCGGACGGCGGTGCGAGTGTCGGATCGGTGACAGATACGCTGAGATTGAACGAATCCGCCCCCCTTGCAGACCGGATTCGTGGCATGCTCACACGTCCGCGCCCGCTATGGGCGGGGTTCGGTTCGTGCAGCATCTCCGAACCTCTCGACGACCTGATCGGTCTTTCGTTGGCATACAAGGAGAGTTAAAAACGTGAGCTGGGTAGAAGGCGCATCAGACAGCCTCTACAACATTCATCACCTTCCCTATGGAGTTTTCTCCACAAAGGAAGATCAAACGCCGCGGATCGGCGTGCGCATCGCCGAGCAGATCCTCGACATGCGTCTGCTGGCAGTCGGGGGCACCTGTCCCGGCTGTCCCACGTGCAGCGCGCTGAGCGCGCCGGCGCTCAACGCGTTCATGGCCCTGGGGCGGGAATCCTGGGCGAAGGTGCGCGGTCAAGTTCAGGAGGCGCTGACGACGGCCGACTTCAAGGACGCGATCACGCAGCTGCTGACCCCGGTCAAAGACGCGACGATGCATCTGCCGTTCATCCCCGCAGACTATGTGGACTTTTATGCCTCAGAGCATCACGCGACCAACCTCGGGCGGATCTTCCGCCCCAACGAGGAGCCTCTGAAGCCCAACTGGAAACACCTGCCGATCGGCTACCACGGCCGCACCGGCACGATCGTGCCCTCCGGAACCGCGGTCACGCGCCCCTGCGGCCAGCGCCGCAGCCCCGACGGCGAGATCGTCTTCGGCCCAAGCACTCGCCTCGACATCGAAGCCGAGGTCGGGTTCGTCGTCGGCGCCGCCACCGAGCTGGGCTCCAGCGTCTCGCCGGACGACTTCGCCGACGTCGTCTTCGGCGTCGTGCTCGTCAACGACTGGTCGGCCCGCGACATTCAGGCGTGGGAGTACCAGCCGCTCGGTCCGTTCCTGGGCAAGTCTTTCGCCACGTCGATCGGCGCGTGGGTGACGCCGCTGGACGCGCTCGCCGCGGCCCGCGTTCCCGCGCCAGTGCAGGAGCCGACGGTGATGTCGTACCTGAAGGAGTCCGACCGCTATGGCTACGACCTGTCGATGGCGGTGTCGTTGAACGGCACCGAGGTTTCGCGCCCGCCGTTCTCCAAGATGTACTGGACGCCGCAGCAGCAGCTGGCGCACCTGACGGTCAACGGCGCCTCGCTGCGCCCCGGCGACCTGTTCGCCTCGGGCACGGTCTCCGGACCCGAAAAGCACGATCGCGGCAGCTTCATAGAGCTGACCTGGGCCGGGGCCGAGCCGCTCGCGTTGAACGACGGCAGCACGCGCACCTTCCTCGAGGACGGCGACACGGTCACCGTCTCCGCCACCGCCCCCGGGCCTCGCGGCTCGACGATCGGGCTTGGCGAAGTCGTCGGCACCGTGAGGCCCGCCCAAAGCTGACGAGGAGTCGGGGCGAACTTTCGACCCGCTTCGCCAAGACGAACCATACGAGCGGGG
>JBOGDN010000452.1:0-2963 GCA_050742995.1 Stackebrandtia sp.
CGCCAACCCCGCGGCCGCGCTCTACGCTCGCGAAGGGTTCGCGGTCGCCGCCTCTCACGGCGACTCCGACACGATGGTCGCCGCGGTTCGCAAGCGGCGGCTGGTCGACCTCAGCCACGTCGTCGTCGACGGGATGACGACGTACCCGGGCCTGCCCGCGCCGCGCGTGGGCGACCATCTGACTCGCGAGAAGTCGCGGCCGCGGTACGCCCCCGGCACGGAGTTCCACATCGGGCGCATCGAGATGGTCGGCAACACCGGCACTTACCTCGACGCGCCCTCGCACCGTTTCGCCGACGGAGTCGACATCGCCGGCCTCCCCCTCGAGTCCGCGGCCGACCTGCCCGGAATCGTCGTCCGGTTCCTCGACCGCCCGGACGCCGCCCTCAGCGTCGAGGACCTGCTGCCGTACGACGTCGCCGGCAAGGCCGTCCTGATTCACACCGGGTGGGACAGGCACTGGGGCGACGAGCGGTACTTCGACGGCCACCCGCACCTCAGCGCCGAGGCCGCGCGACACCTGGCGGCGCGCGCCGCCCTGGTGGGGATCGACTCGCTCAACGTCGACGGCGCCGCCGACCTCACCCGTCCGGCCCACACCGCGTTGCTTGGCGCCGGCGTCCCCGTCGTGGAACACCTGCGCGGCCTCGATCAGCTGCCGCCGACGGGCTTTCGCTTCCACGCCGCTCCGGTGGCGGTGGCGTCGATGGGGACGTTCCCGGTGCGGGCCTACGCCGTCCTCGACTCCGGCTGACGGCGATGTTTCATGTGAAACATTCGGGGCGGACCCGCGACGGCCACTGTGGGTTTTCCACATTGCGGCGGTTTTCCGCAGACTGGGGAGTCAGGCGGGGTCGGCCGCGGCCGCGGTCTTGGCGGGGTCTCCCACCGTGGCCGCCCAGCTGGCGAGGAGGCGCAGGCGCTCAGCCGAGGGCGAGTTCGGTTCGGCGGTGAAGATCACCAGCGTGAGGCCGGGTTCGGCGTTCAGCTCCATCTCGTCGTAGTTGAGTTCGAGTTCGCCGACCGCGCCGTGGTGGAATTGCTTGACGCCGCTGCCGTGGATGCGTACGTTCCTTGCCGCCCAAAGGGTCCGGAACTCCTCTGAACGGGTTGAAAGCTCACCGACGAGATCCTGGATGGTCCGATCGTGCGGGTCGCGTCCGGCCTCGGTGCGCAGGATCGCGACGGTCATGTTCGCGGCCAGATCCCAGTCGGGGTAGAACCTGTGCGCGCGTTCGAGGTCGAGGAAGGTGAACCGGGCGAAGTTCGGCGGGCGCTGCGGGTCGGCGAGGAAGTCGGCGAACATGGCGTAGCCGAGGCGGTTGGCGGCCAGGATGTCCATGCGGCCGTTGCGCACGAGGGCGGGGGCGGTGACGGCGTCGAGCGCGTACCGCAGGCTCGGCCGCGGCGTCCAGTGTTTGGACGCGCGTCTGCGGGGCCTGACGGCGGGTGCGCGGTTGGCGGCGCGGGCCAGGTCGAACAGGTAGGTTCGCTCGGCTTCATCGAGTTGAAGCGCCCGCGCGACGGCGTCGAGCACGGTCTCGGAGACCCCCGCGAGGTTGCCGCGCTCCACTCGCGCGTAGTACTCGACGCTCATGTTCGCCAGGATCGCCACCTCGGCGCGCCGCAACCCGGGCACGCGCCGGCCCGACCCCGGCGGCAGGCCCGTCTGCTCCGGCGAGATCTTGGCGCGGCGCGAGGTCAGGAACTCGCGCACCTCGTCACGATGGTCCACGACATCGACCCTATGCCGAAACCGCGGCCTAAAAGGCGCCCTGCCAGTACATCCTTCAACAGGGAGTCCCGCCGGGGGCGAATCCGCGCTCTGATGGAACCCGACCAACGACAAAGGAGTGACATCATGCGTGGAGCAGTCATCCATGCCCCCGGCGACGTCCGCCTCGACGAGCGCGAAGACCCGAAGATCCTGGCCCCGACCGACGTCGTCATCCGCCTTGCGGCCACCTGCATCTGCGGGTCGGACCTGTGGGACTTCCGCGGAGTCAACGAAGTGAGCGGCCCGATGCCGGCCGGCCACGAGTACGTCGGCGTCGTCGAGACGATCGGCGACGCGGTCGAGACCGTCGAGCCCGGCCAGTTCGTGGTCGGCTCCTTCGCCGCCTCCGACAACACCTGCCCGATCTGCCGCTCGGGCTACCAGAGCCACTGCGTCAACCGGGAATGGATGAACCCGATCGGCGCCCAGTCCGAACTGTTGCGCGTCCCGCTGGCCGACGGCACCCTCGTGGCCACGCCCGGAACGCCGGATCAAGACCTCATCCCGAGCCTGCTGACCGCCTCCGACGTGCTGGGCACCGGCTGGTTCGCCGCCGACGCGGCCGCAGCGGGCCCCGGCAAGACCGTCGCGGTCGTCGGCGACGGCGCGGTCGGCCTGCTCGGCATCCTCTCCGCGAAGCAGCTGGGCGCCGAGCACATCATCGCCATGAGCCGTCACGGGTCGCGCCAGAAGCTCGCGCTCGAATTCGGCGCCACCGACATCGTCGCCGAGCGCGGCGACGCCGGAGCGGCTCGCGTCAAGGAGCTGACCGACGGGCTCGGCGCGCATTCGGTCATCGAGGCGGTGGGCACCCAGGAGTCGATGATGCAGGCCATCCGCTCCACCCGCCCCGGCGGCCGCGTCGCCTACGTCGGCGTCTCCCACGGCGTGGAGCTGCCCGGCGAAGAGCTGTTCTTCTCCGGCGTCCACCTGGACGGCGGCCCGGCGCCGGTGCGCCGCTACCTGCCCGAGCTGATCGACCTGATCTGGAACCGCCACATCGACCCCGGCAAGGTCTTCGACCTCGAACTGCCCCTCGACCAGGTAGCCGAGGGCTACCGCGCGATGGACGAACGCCGCGCCGTCAAGGTTCTCCTGCGCCCCGGGAGCCGGTGATCGCCTTGCCGCCGAGGCACGTCTGAATTTTTGCTCACGCGATGCCTTAAGGGACTAGAAGACCCAGGTC
>JBOGDN010000453.1:0-4158 GCA_050742995.1 Stackebrandtia sp.
AGCGTCAGCTCTTCGCGTACGGAACGGGACCGTTCGGCGACGTGACGGAGTCCGCGCCGGCGTCGGATCCGGGTTCCTCGACTCCCGGACAACTGGTGTTTCCGGGCGCCTTCAACTCGAGGAAGTAGGCGTCGACGAGGTCGTTGACGCAGTCGCTGTCGCGGCCGTAAATCGTGTGTCCGTAGCCCTCGTACGTGATCAGGTCCGAACCGCTCTGCTCGGCGGCGACCTCGTTCCACGCGTAAACGGTGGCGGGGTCGTAGACGTTGCCGAGCATCACCAACGGCGGAGCGTCCTCGATCTCGAGCGGCGCGCGCGGGTTGGTGGTCTCGCCCGGGTAGCCCACGCAGGTCAGCGCGTGCGAGACATACGGGCTCCACTGCACGTTCGGGTACTCCTCGGACAGCTGCGACATCATGGATTCCCACTCGTCGTAGTCGGCGACTTCGTAGCCCCAGTCCTGACACCACACGCCCTGCAGGACGAAGTTCGTCTCAGCGCCCTTGACCGCGTCGACGTCGGCGTCGGAGGCGCGGCCTTCGATCAGCGCGGCGTACTGTTCGGCCAGGTCCGACCATCCCGACGGGTGGGTGACGCCGCCGAACGTCGTCGAGGAGAGATCGTAGAAGCCGATCGGGTCGCCGGTCTCGGGGTCGACGAGCTCGCCGGCCTCGGCCGCGTCGCGCAGCCCGGCATACGCCTCGCGGACGTCCTGGCCGTTGAGCGCGCACTTCTCCTCGCCCTCGCACCAGTCGGCGAAGTTCTCAAAGGACGCCTCGACCGGAGCGGTCTCGGTGGACACGAAGTCCCACGTGCTCTCCAGGCTGTGGTCCATGTTGCCGTCGTTGACCATCGCCCGGATCCGGTCGGGGAACATCTCGGCGTACTGCTGGCCCATCAGGGAGCCGTAGGAGTAGCCGAGATAGTTGAGCTTCTCCTCGCCGAGGGCTTCGCGGATGGCGTCCATGTCCTGGGCGGTGTGCAGGTTGTCGACGTGGTCGTACAGTTCGCCGGTGCGCTCGCGGCAGTCGGCGGCCAGGTCGCCGTTGACCTTGGCCAGCTCGTCGAACTCTTCCGCACTCGTCGGCGTCTTCAGCTCTTCGGCCTGTGCCGCCAGTTCTTCGTCGCACACGATCTGGGTGCTGGTGTTGATGCCGCGCGGGTCGAAGCCGACGACGTCGAAGCGCTCGGAGACCGCGGGAGTCAGCGGCGTACCGGCCTGCACCATTTCGACGCCCGACCCGCCGGGGCCGCCGGGGTCGGCCAGGATCGTGCCGATGCGTTCGTCCGGGTTGGTCGCTTCGCGGCGCGCAAGCCCGATTTCGATCGTCTCCCCGTCGGGGTCGCTGTAGTCGAGCGGCACTTCGATCGTGGCGCAGGTGACGGCCTTGTCGTCGACGTCTTCACATGGTTTCCAGTCGATGTCCGCCTTGGGTTCGGCGATCGCCGGGGAAACGGCGAACGCCGTCACGGCGACTCCGCCGGCAAGCACCACGGCGGCGATGCCGAGTTTTCGCTTTCGCATGTTCTTATTACCTCTCGAGGGGTGTGTCGGCACGCGGCAAGCGCACTCGTGCCGTGCCTATATATGACGCTTTGACGTCCGTGTACGGTTTGGCCGCCGCGCGAAAACAAGGGAGATCCCTGACTAAAGCGGGCACGGCCTCCACCTGGGCGGGGGGTCGGGATCCTCCTGAGGAACGAGGTGCCTCAGGTCTCCTCGGTCTTGCGACGTCCCGTCTCCCGCTCCCACGAGGACAGCTGCTGTTCGAGGGCTTTCATGATCTCGAAGACCTGGGACGGCGGGATCTTCACGCGGGCCACCACGCGCGCGGGCGTGTGCAGATAGGCCTCTCCGGTCTCCGCGTCCTCGGCCGGCTTCGGCGGTCTTGTGATGGTCGCGAAGTCCAGAGTGAACGTCTCCGCGTCGTGCCAGATGGCGACGAAGTTCGCGTACACCCCCGTCTCCATGTCGGCGGGAGTGTCGATGGCGATCCGGCGATCCGGCGGTCGTTGCGACGGCATGGGAGTGGTCATCGGCGGCCTTTCCCGCCCGCGCGCGGCGCGGATTCGTCGCCGCGTTCGTCTGCCGGCTTGCTACGCGGGCTCATGCGGCGAGCTTAGTTCAGTCGCCGCGGGCCGCGGACAAAACCTTGCCCAGATGCCTCGCCAGCGGCATGCCGGCGTACAGCCCGAAGGGTTCGACGGGCCCGTACCCCATCGAGGCGTACAGGGCGATGGCCTCGGGCTGCTCGAGACCGGTCACCAGGATCATCCGGGCGCGCCCGCGCGCCGCGGCGTCCGCCTCGAGGAACGTCACCATTTCGCGGGCCACTCCCCGTCCGCGCGCGGCCTCGACGACGTAGAGGCGCTTCATCTCCGCGTCGGACTCGCCGTGCGAGCGCCACGCGCCGCTGCCCACGGCGGCGTCGCCGTCGTACGCGACGAAGTACCCGCCGCCGGGCGGCGTGAAGTCCCGCGCGGCAAGCGGGGTGCGGTCGACGTCGTCGTACCGCTTTCGGTACTCGTCCTGCAGGGCCTCGTTCAGGCTGCGCGCCACCTTGCTGTCAAAGGACTCGCTGAGTATCCGCACCGACATCGCTCCAGCCTGCCACGCGCCTCGGACACCGAGATGCCGTCGTCTCGTGGGCGCCTGTCCGTTCGGTCAGGCATTTACCTCCGAAACTCCGGGGTTTACTCGGGCGCCTATCGAGGTCGGCCCAGGCATGCTGAGATAGGAGCGACCTTTTCACCGAACCAACAGGCTCACCTATGACGGACAGGATCCGCGCCCCGCGCCGGGTGCGCGTCGACGCACGCACCAGCGTCGGCGCGGCTCTTGTGCTCATGGTGCTGATCATCGCTGTCGCCACGGCCGTCGGGCACGCGCACCAGGCGATCTCGCTGCTGGTGATTCCGCCGTTCACGGCGGCGACGTTCGCGACGTGGCGGCCGGTCACCGGGGTCGGCGCGGCGTGTCTTGCCGCGGCCGTCGGGCTGATGTGGGCGACGACCGAGGGGCACGCGACGGTCGTCACGATGGGCGTGAACGTGGCCACCGTCTTCTCCGCCGCGAGCATCGCCGTGGTGGTGTCGGTGGTGCGGCAGCGGCAGCAAAAGCGGTGGTCGGCGCTTTCCCGGCTGGCCTCCGTGGCTCAGCAGGCGGTGCTGCGTCCGATCGGCCCCTTGGTGGGGCAGCTGCGGCTGGCGGGCCGCTACGTCTCGGCAAGCGATCACGCCGACATCGGCGGCGACCTGTACGAGGCCGTCGACACCCCGTACGGCGCGCGCCTGATCATCGGCGACGTGCGGGGCAAGGGGCTTCCCGCCGTCCGCCTGGCCTCCACCGTGCTCGGCTCGTTTCGACACGTGGCCTACGAGCGCGCCGACATCCGCACCGTGGTTTCGGACTTGGATCGCGCGGTGGCGCGCGGCGCCGACTACGAGGACTTCGTCACCGCAGCGTTCCTGGAGGTGCGCGGCGGCACCCTGACGATCCTCAACTGCGGGCACCCGGCGCCGCTGCTGCTGCGGCGCGGCGAGCTGCGGCTGCTCGAGCCCGTCGCCGCTGCGCCGCCGCTGGGCTTCAAACCGGTCGCCAAGGCGCTGACGGTGCGCCTGGAGCCGGGCGACCGGCTGCTGCTGTACACCGACGGCCTGGCGGAGGCTCGCCGCGACGGCGTGTTCTTCCCGGTCTCCGAACGCGCCTGGGGCCTGCTGGGGCACGGCTCGATCGTCGACGCGCTCGCCTCCCTTGAAAGCGCGCTGCGCTCCTGGGTCGGCGGCCCGCTCGGCGACGACATCGCGTTGATGCTCATCGAGTACCTCGGCTCCGGCGAGGACGCCGCCGCCAGCTGGAGGGCCGACTCGGACGGCGAGGAGGACACCGGGCCGATATCCCCGTCGTAGTCGAAAAGCACGTCTTTGAAAACACTGCGGGAGGACGCCCGCGGCGAGCGTCCTCCCCTTCCCCTGTTTCAGTCGATTCGCAGCTGTCTGCGCCTGTGGAAGTGCGTCAGCCGGTGCCGACCCACGTAGCCGCGTCTTGCCGCCGTCCAGGTTGTTAAAAGCTTCGCGAACATCTTCGTCGCCTCCCAGTCATGCCTGCGGTTAGGCGATCGACGACGGCCGGCGCGTCACCACGCATCACGACGACCG
>JBOGDN010000454.1:0-2483 GCA_050742995.1 Stackebrandtia sp.
GTTTAACAACTGCGGCCGGCGCAGGCTGGTCGGCGCCGACTGCGCCGACTGCGCCGGGGAGTCCGCGACCCGGTCGGGGTTCGGCGGCGTCGGGGTCGCCGGCGCGCCCAGACATGAGCAAGGTCGACTTGATCCGCCCGCTTCTGGGAAGGAAGAAAACCGTCGGCCACGCGTACGACACGGTCACTGGGGAGCAAGTGGGCGACGGCGAGATCTGGTCGGTCCGTGAGGGTCCCGGTCGAGGTGGATCCGGTTTGGCCGCGCCATGGCGGCAGATGGAGTCGTTGACCGAGCACACCGAGGGACACGCGGCGGCGATCATGCGCGCCCAGGGGCCGCGAGATGTGACGCTGTATATCAACCGCGAACCGTGTCCCGGCCCGGACGGATGTCGAGAGAGACTCAACGAGGCGCTGCCGCAAGGCGACAGGATGACGGTCTTCGTGGTGCGGCCGGGCGGCGCGGTGCGGCGGCGCAAATTCGAAGGCACGGGCGAAGGATTGGAGCAGAAGAGGTGACGTCGATGCGGGTCAGCAGCGCCCAATACGAGATGGTGCGGCGCGCCGTGGATGCCGAATCGACGGCGACGGCCACCAAGATCGCCGTCGAGCACGGCGTGCACCCGCCCACCGATGACTCCGGTTGGGAAGTCGTGGCGGAGTTTCCCGCAGACGGCGGCCCCGCACAACTGGTGTGGGCACGCGGGGAGCAAGTGGTGATCGACCCGGCCGGATTCCACAGCGAGTCCGTTCCCGACGACGCCATGGAGATCGACCCCGAAGTGCACGCGCGGCTGCTGCGTCAAACGCAGACCGTGGAGCAGACCGGCCAGCTCGCCGAACACGTCGCCGCCTGCGGAGTTCGCCCGCCCACCCAAGACCCCGGTTGGGAGGTGTTCGTCGACATCCCGCCCGGACGCGGCGGCGAAGAACGACTGGTGTGGCGACGTGAAGAATCCGTCTACATCGAACCCGCCGACGAGCTGTAACGGGCTGTCCCGCTTAGAGCGGGTGCACACGCTCTGGGCGTAACCAGGGGGCGCCGAACCACACTTCTTCCATGTCGATGCGGACGCCGTCGGGACGGCTGACCCGAAACACCGACCAGTCCCGGTCCGGTGCGGTCAACAGGTCAAGGTCGAATCCGCCCAATGCCCGCTGAACGACCGGTTCGCGTTCCCAGTCTTCAAAGGTGTCCGGATCGAAGTACTCGCCGATGTCGGCCGGGGTCATCCCCAGGGCCGCAAGCACCCGGTCCAGGTCCCCGTCGACCTCGGTCCCGTCGACCCATTCCTGAACGACGAACCGCGGGACTCCGGGCAGCGAAACCACGGTCTCGACGTATTCGCCGCCCATGTCCAGGTACACCTCGCCGATGACGCGGGCGCCGGGACAGCGTTGCTCCTGGTTGGCGACCTCTTCGGTCAGCCGGGTGTGGAGGAAGTCGGAGGCCAGCCCCGGGTCGACCACGTGAACCACCCGGCCCCAGCAGCCCACATAGACATAGTCCAGGTCAGACCGGCTGGACGGCTGCGCGAACGCCGTCGGGCGATCCGGCTGGCGCTCCAGTATTTCGTCCACAGTAGTCATACTCTGGATGAACGTCATGGCGCGCGCCGAATCGTGAACCGGCTCGTCGCCGGCTCGCTCCCCTGGCGGCGATATGACGGCCAGGCTCGTCACGGATTCACGCACATGTAGTTCGTCGGCATCGGCCACGCGCGAAATGGTAGTGGCCGCGCATTCTAAAGCTCCAGGAGGAACGACTTGCCAAGCAGACGCTTGAGGAAGTCGAAGCCGCCGAGGCGCTGACCGGCGGCACGGAAAGCAAGCACTGGCGACAGGTGGCGTATGTCACGGTCGGCGTTTGTATTTGTCGGGGCGTCTGCCGGCTCTTTATCAGTAGAACGGGTTCGACAACACAACGGGAGAAATCATGAAACGTCGACTAGGGCTTCTTGCCGCATTCGCCACGGTTGCGATTGCGCTGTTCGCCGCCACGCCGGCCCAGGCTTCGCCTGGCGCACAACACATCGGCGACGAAACCCAGAGCAAGCAGGGCGAGAGCCCGGGGGTGACGGCCGATGACAGTTTCTGGACGGAAACGACAGACTCGTGTGGAATCGCGGGATTCATCGACTATGGAGAGGGCAAGCCGGGCGGCGGGAACAACGACGACTACATAGAAATCACGGACGACTGCCCTGACGGCGCCGGCGTCCGGGCGCGGGTCTGGGTCGACGACGACTACCAGGGCAAGGCGTACAGCACCGGCGGCTGGGGCGAAACGGTGGTCTGGGATCCCTTCCCGAATGTGAAGCCGGGAGAGATCGTCGATCTCGAGGTCTGCATGGTCGACGACGGCGACGTGTACGAATGCGGGTCGGCTTGGAACGGCCCCATTGACGGATAGCGCACGTCATGAGTGAAGGGTGAGCGGTCGAATCGCCTCGACCGCTCACCCTTTCGCGTGAGGGTCCGCCA
>JBOGDN010000455.1:0-1617 GCA_050742995.1 Stackebrandtia sp.
GGCATGTAGCGGGTGTGCATGCGGCGGCGCGCGGCTTCGTCGTCGCTGCCCCCGCGGGTCAGCTCGCGCGCCACCGGCGCGATGTGCACCCACGCGTCGAAGCCGTCGTCGCCGCCGCGGACCCAGATCGCGTCGTCGCGGTCGGGGGTGTCGGGGGCGTCGATCATGACGCCGCTGTGCGCGTCCGGCCCGGCGTCGTCGATAGCGGTCACGGCTCCCCTTCCCGGCGCGCGGTCGTCGCCAGTGACGATGCCCCGACACTATGGCACGCCGCACGATGACATACAGACCGTCGGTCTGAGCGGTTAGGTTTGGCAAATGTTCGACCGCGGCCAGTTGTCGGCCTACTTGAAGCGAATCCGCCATTCCCCCGACGTGCGCCCCGATCTGGAGACGCTGCGGTCGCTGCAGCGGGCGCACCTGACGTGGGTGCCGTACGAGAACATCGACATTCAGCTGGGGCGCTCGCTTTCGCTGGCGCCGGACGCATTGTTCGACAAGGTGGTCACGGCGCGGCGGGGCGGGTTCTGCTTCGAGATGAACGGGACGTTGGCGATGGCGCTGCGGGCCGTCGGCTTCGACGTCTCCTACGTCGAGGGCGGGGTCGGGCGGCAGACCGCAGGGGAACGGGCGTGGGAAAACCACGTGGTGCTGCTCGTCGACGTCGCCGGCCAGACGATGGTGACCGACGCGGGTCTTGGCGACGGCTTCCTCGAGCCGCTGCCGCTGCGCGTTGGCGAACACCGGCAGGGCGACTTCACGTACCGGCTGGAGCAGCTCGACGCGCGGACCTGGCGTTGCTTCCCGGACCCGCACGGCTCGGTGCAGTCATTCGACTTCCGCACCACGCCGTGCTCGCTCGACGACTTCGCGGAACGCTGCGTCGAGCTGTCCACGTCCCCGGAGTCGTCGTTCGTGAAGACGTTGTCGGCGTTGCAGCCCAGGCACGGGTCCAAGTTGGCGCTTCGCGCCCGCACCGTTTTCACGACCGGCCCCAGCGTCGCCGACGGCAACGGACGCAGGCTGCTGGAGTCGCGCGAGGAGTTCGCCGCGATGCTGGCGGCGTTCGGGATCGGCGAGCCGACCGTCGGCGAGCCCGAGCTTGACGTGCTGTGGGACAAGGCCCGCGCGCAACACGAAGTCTGGCTGGCCGAACAGGCCGACGCGAACGCCGGCTGACGCCCGCGGCCTTCCCCTTTTGTCCCGAATATGGACCTTCTATATCGCTGTATGCAAATGTGCCCATTCCAGCGAACATGCCCATGCAGAGGAGATCCCATGTCTCGCAAGCCTCTGTCCCGACGCAGCCTGATTCGCGGCGGCGTCCTGCTAGGCGCCGGCGCGGCTTTGGCCGGCGTCGGCGGCCTCGCTTACGCGCAGCCTCGGCGGGTCAAGGCGCCAGACGTCCCTGATTTCAACGCGCCCCCCGACGCCTACTGCGCCTACGAGCCGCAAGACAGCTGCGACCCCACGGACAAGCCCGGACCGCAAGACTTCCGCGACCTGACGCTGCAAGCCTTCCCCGACACCAACGACTGGGGCATCAGCCGCGACTGCGCGTCGGGCACCAGCGAACACTACGACGGCCGCGCCTGGGACTGGAACGTCTACGCCTCA
>JBOGDN010000456.1:0-8971 GCA_050742995.1 Stackebrandtia sp.
ACGCTTAGCCGATGTCGTAGCCGACGCTGCGCAGGATCACGGTGGTCAGCCCCGCGCCGAGGATCGCCGCGGCGGTGCCGGTGGACGCCGACCGCCACCCCACGGCGGGCAGGCGCAGCAGCACCGCGATGAGCAAACTCAGCGCCAGCGAGGGGAACGCCCAGACAAAGGCCGACGCCAGCCCGGAGTAGATCCGCTCCCAGCGGCCGCAGGGTTCGCCGTCGCAGACGCCCGGCCCGGCGAACAGCAGCGTCCACACCACGTACAGCAGGCCCGGGATCGCGTACCAGACGGCGGTGGCGATCAGCGTGGGCGCGTACGCTCGCTCGCCGACGGAATCGGCCTGTTTCTGGCGAGGTTCGGGGTCCTGCGGTGTTTTCACACAGACAGTCTGCCCAGTTTCGCGTCGCCTGTCTGAAGGCGGTGTGTCCGCGTGGCGGGCGCAAGTATTTTCCTCCACAGGCTGTGGAAAGCGAAATCGCAGTTCAGGGCGTGCGAATTCTTTGCCGTCACGCGATATTCACAATCCGGTCACAGGGTTTTCCACAGGTTTGGGCGGGGTTGTCCACAGGTTTTCCACAGGGTTTTCCACAGGCCGGTTTGTTCGCGCCCCTCGATCCGCATATTGTCGACGCCCCGGGCGCCGCGCGACATCCAACACGCGGCCGGTCAAAAGGCCTTGATGTCGGACCCGGGTGGTAGAAAGCAACACTACGCGGATCGCGGGGGTGGAGCCATAATGGATTACAATGCGGCGTCCGGCGGATCGACGGCAGGCCCCCGGAACCCGACCTACGAAGACGAGCCGCCTCCAGAGGCGGGAGCCGACTTCGAACGCACCCCGCCGCAAGACGTCATGGCCGAGCAGTGCGCTTTGGGGGGCATGCTGCTCAGCAAGGACGCGATCGCCGACGTCGTCGAGGTCTTGAAGACCGTCGACTTTTACAAGCCCGCCCACTCGATCGTCTTCGACGCGATCTGCGACAAATACGCCCGCGGCGAGCCCGCCGACGCCGTGACGCTGGCGGCCGCTCTCAACGACTCCGGGGACCTGGCCAAGGTCGGGGGCGCGCCGTACCTGCACACGCTGATCTCCTCGGTGCCCACCGCCGCCAACGCGTCCTACTACGCCCGCATCGTCGCCGAACGCGCGGTGTTGCGCCGCCTCATCGAGGCGGGAACCCGGGTGGTGCAGCTGGGCTACGGCACGGCGGCCGGCGGCGGCCGCGACGTCGACGACGTGGTCGATCTGGCGCAGCAGGCGGTGTACGACGTGACCGAGCGCCGCGTCAGCGAGGATTTCGCCGTGCTGTCCGAGCTGCTGCAGCCGACCCTCGACGAGATCGAGGCGGTCGGCGAGTCGGGCGGCGCGCTTACCGGCGTGCCCACCGGCTTCTCCGACCTCGACCGGCTGCTCAGCGGCCTGCAGCCCGGCCAGCTGATCATCGTGGCCGGGCGTCCCGGTCTCGGCAAGTCGACCGCGGCCATGGACTTCCTGCGTCACGCCGCCTTGCACCATCAGCAGTCCGCGGCGATCTTCTCGCTCGAAATGAGCAAGGTCGAGATCGTGATGCGAATCCTGTCGGCCGAGACCCGGGTGCCCTTGCACGTGCTGCGATCCGGCGATCTGTCCGACGACGACTGGACGCGGCTGGCGCGTCGCATGGGCGAGATCTCCGAGGCGCCGCTGTTCGTGGACGACACCCCGTCGATGACCCTGATGGAGATCCGCGCCAAGGCCCGCCGTCTCAAGCAGCGCCACGACCTCAAGCTCGTCGTGGTCGACTACCTGCAGCTGATGAGCTCGCCAAAGCGCGTGGAAAGCCGGCAGCAGGAGGTTTCGGAGATTTCGCGCGGGATGAAGCTGCTCGCCAAGGAAATCGAGTGCCCCGTGATCGCGGTGGCCCAGCTCAACCGAGGCCCGGAGCAGCGCACAGACAAACGTCCGCAGCTGTCGGATCTGCGCGAGTCGGGAAGCTTGGAGCAGGACGCCGACGTGGTGATCCTGCTGCACCGCGACGACTACTACGACAAGGAGTCGCCGCGCGCCGGCGAAGCCGACTTCATCGTCGCCAAGCAGCGCAACGGCGCCACCGACACGGTGACCGTCGCCGCGCAGCTGCATCTGTCGCGTTTCGTGGACATGGCGGTGTGAGGCGAAGCGGGAACGCTGCGTACTCTCGTTACGTGTGCCTTACACGCCAACGGAAGGACTTGTCACTGATGCGCGGGATCCGTCGGAACGCGGCGTCGGCCGTCGTCTGCCTCGCCGCCGCGGCGCTGCTTGGCGGCTGCGGCATTCTTGAAAGCGACACAGTGGACTGCGTCGCCGTATACGACGACATGCAGGACGTGGTCAACAACCTGGAAGCCGACGAGGAGACGTTCCAAAAGAGTCTCGACAACCTGAATTCCAGCGCCGAAGGCATCGAGGACGCCGAGCTGAAGAAGTCGGTGGAGGACTTCGGCGCCCTTGCCGAGGACTACAACGCCGCCATCAACGGCGACCCGACGCAGGCGGCGGAGAACCAGGAGGAGCCGCCGAGCATCGACGACCTGACCAAGCAGGCGGAAGCCTTCAACGAAAAGTGCGTATAGGCGCGGCTTCGCGTCAAAACCGCCGGTCAGCGTGGTGACTTCTCGCTATAGTCGACAAATGGGTGAGGGACTTCACGGTCTCTCGCCCATTTCTTTTTCACCGCGACCTGTCAACCTCCCGTCGCTTCGGGCGGGTAGTGGGGGTGAAGCTGACAGCTAGGAGCAATCGATGGCGGAGCCTGACGCGGACGCCGATTTTCGCGAGTTCGCGGCGGCGCGGCTGGAGCGATTGCGACGACTGGCGTTCCTGATGTGCGGCGACACGCATCGCGCCGAGGATGCGGTCCAGCAGGCGCTGGCGCGGCTGTACTCGGTGTGGCATAGGAGGACGGCCCACTCTGTCGACGCCTACGTGCGTCGCATCGTGATCAACGCCGTGAAAAGCGAGTACAGAGGCGCGTGGTTCCGCAGGGAACGCGTCACAGACGCACCCCTTGAACGCGCTGAGGCCGACTCGTCGGCGTCGACCGCGGACCGCATGGCGATCCTTTCGGCGCCGGCGCGACTTCCCATGCGGCAACGCGCGGCGGTGGTGCTGCGCTACTGGGAGGACCGTTCGGTCGACGAGACCGCCGAGATCCTGCGCTGCTCCGCGGGAACGGTGAAGACTCACAGTTCCCGAGGGCTGGAGAGGCTGCGCGGCCTGCTGTCCGATTCATTCCCGCTACATGACGGAAAGGTCTCGGCATGAACGAGGACGTGAAGAACCTGCTCGACCGGGCGCTCCCGGACAGCTGGGACGCCGTCGGCGCCGGCTGCGACGACGCCATCGCGCAAGGAGGGAAGATCCGGCGGCGACGCAGGCTGGCCGCCGGCTCAGGCGTGACGTTTGGCGTCGCGGCGATCGCCGTGGCGGCGGTGGCGCTCGTGCCGGGACCGCAGCCCTCCGGCAAGGACGACTCCCCGGCGCCGGCGGCGAGCGGGTCAAAGGAGTCGAAGGCCGACTATTACCAGTTCGGAAAAGAGGTCCGCGAGGACGACCCGAGCGCCGGCCCCTACACAGAAGCACTGACTTCCTATTTGGAGGTCAATCATCCTGAAGTCCTCAAGGAGATGGACGACATGGGTTTCGGGGATTACGGGTTCGGGTGGTACACCCACGATGTGTGGCTCGACTCGGACGGAGACATGGTCGACGGCGAGATTCCCGGCAACGCCGACGACAACGGCGCGGAGCCGGACGCCGACGACGAACTCGTCGCCAGCTACCCCCGTCTGTCAGCCGTCATCGACGGGTTCGACGATTACGACACCGGGCAGTCGACCATAGGAGACCCGGACGTCAGCGCCAAGATTGACGTCGAAGTGATCCCGGACGGGGCGGATCCCTGGTTCGACGGGGCTGATCGCGAGGACCTGTGCGCCGACTACGTGGCGGACGAAGAAGCAGACGGCGGCGTAAACGTCACCGTGGAGTGCGAAGAAGCCCAGGGGCCGAAAGGCGAGCCGGTGACCAGGCTCCGGGAAGCCTTCGTCGAAACCGACGGGGCGACGATTGATCGGGTGCTGCTGCATCGCGACGACGGCAGCAGGGTGTTGGCGTCGATCCTCTACTCATGGGACGGCGACGACCCCGACAAAGGCGACCTAGAGCCGTACCTCGGCTTTGACGAGCTGACCGGCATGGCTGCGGCTCTGCCGACCGACAAGATCGCAACCGAGTAGCCGTTCCCGTGTCGCCCGGACGTCCGTCGTTCAGCGCCCGCCGCTCCACCAGGTCCCGTCCCAGCTGTGAAACCGCGAGATCGCCAGCGCGCCGAACCCGGCGATCACACAACCGGCGAGAAGCTGCGGGACGCCGGTAAACGCGAACCCGGCGACGAGAACCGGCCCGGCCCAGGCCGCCGCCAACCCCAGCCCCAGCAGTCGGTCGACCGCGGCCGCGGCCCGCAGGTTCTCCTTGATCTCCTGCGGCAGTCGCCTGAAGATGAAAAACACCCCCGCGCCGCCGCCGAGCGCGGCCAGTACGCCGAGGATCTGCCCAAACGAGCTCGTACCCCCCAACAGCGCCAAGGCGAGCGGGACGGCGATGTTGACGATCCCCGCGCGATTCAGCGCCCGCCGCAGCTCGTGCGGCAGCGGCGGACGTTCGGGCCGGTCTCCGGCCGCCGTCCAGTCGTCGCGAACGGCCGAGCGGACGGTCGTCGGCTTATGCGGGCTGCCCCGCAGCAGACGAGGCCCCAGATTGTCGGTGAGAAGCAGCTCCGCCACACCCGGCTCGCGGCGTTCGGCCGCGGCCGCGGCCCGCTCCGCCAGATCCTCCACGCCCAAAGCCGAGGCGACCGCGGCGAGCGCGAGATGCGACCGAGCCTCTTCGGGCGCCTGCCGAGTTGCCGCCCACGCCGCGTCGAGTGCAGGCTGGCCGTTGCGAGAATCCCGCACGATCAACGCGAAATGCACGTTGTGCCACCACGAATCGGGATGCCGAGCCTGCATCTCCTCGGCCACGGCGATGGCCTCGTCCGGCCGACGCGAATACGCCAGCGCATAAGCGCGCGCGATGACGGCGGGTTCATGCGTGGGCTCGGCCGCGGTCGCGGCGCTGGCGGCAGTCAAGGCCTCCTCATAGCGACCCACCTGAAGCTCAAGCAGCGCCGACAACGTCAGCGACGGCACGTGCGCGGGATCCGTGGCCAGCGCGCCGACAAGCTCCTCGCGGGCCTCGTCGAATCTGTCGAGATCGAACAGAAGCTCGGCGCGGGCGAGGTACGCGGGCGCGCCGCCGAGATCGCCGTACGGGGATGTCACGAAATGAAGGGTAGCCGTCAACCCCGGCGCCCCACATCGTCGCGCCCGCCGCCTGTCGCGCGTAGGCCGAAGGCGCCCTGAAGACCAACCCTCACCCTGCCCGGGGGCCTCCATCCTCCTCCCCAATGGCTTCAGCCTATCGATCTGGGAGCGCTACCGGCCAGCCGCCGAATCAAACCTGTGGATAAATGAAGCCGATTAACGCGTTGTCGACAAGCTCTGTGTTTGCGCAGTTCAATGCCCAAAATCCGTGTGTCTAAAATGGCTTTCGTGTTGAGGGTGAGGCGTTTTGGGGGCAGGTGGGGGCAGCGCGCCGGGAGCGGGGGGCATTTTGTCTGATTAGGTGACGCGATTCCGGCCGTTCGGGTGAGCTGTTCGGCGGGGCTCGACGCGCCCTGAAGGGCCGGGACAACGGCCCGCGTGCGCGTCGCGGGGGCGCGAGCGGTGTCGTGCGGCGGCGAGTCGGGCGGAGCTGCGGCGGTGCTCGATCGCGTGGGCGTCGAGACGTCGAGCGTTACGGTCTGTGACGCGTGTCAGGGTTGGGCCGGGGTCGTGTCGGCGGGCGGGCGCCGTCGACGGTTCTCCGCCGACTATGGCGCTTTGCGGTGGTTCGCAGTTGTATGTCTGGTTTCAGATTGCGATAATTCAGTGAGTACTCGCTGTGGAGTCGACGTCGACCCCCAAGTCGTGGGCGATTTAGACGTTTTGCCCGTTATTACTCACAGTGACTTTTTGTGATCTAGCGCATACGGCTTTTGGGCTGTTATATCCGCTATGTCGTGTCCCGTGTGTCCTGGGCGTTCCTCGACTGTGACTGCGATGGGATTTTAGGTTCCACAATGCGTCACGACATTCGCATGTGCAGTTTGTTCATACTTGCGCGGTGTCGTCGCGGGTCGCTAATGTCTGGTGACCGTCTCGCACGGGAGACGGCCTCAAACACAACACGGAAACCCGCTGGCACCGGTGGAGCAATGATGAGGTTGTCGATTGACGTCGATCACGTACTGGACAGGCTGCGCGCCTTGGGGAAGACCTCCTACGGCGCACAAGCCGACTACATGGGAATCAGCCGCCGCTGCTGGTGGCACGCACGCAACGGGGGCGCGGTGCGCCAGGACACTTTGCACAACATCGCCACCTCGACCAAAATCTCATATGAGCGCCTGATCGTCGTTCCCGAAACGCACAGAAACGCTCGCGTCGCCTAGCCCCCTTTCCCCCCTTCCCTTTTTCTGCCTTTCTTTACCGATTCGGAAAGGACCCTTCATGCACAATTCCGCGGCGCCCCCTGCGCAAAAACAGGCGCTGGCCGACGAACTGGCCGACCTGCTCACCGTCGACGACCTCGTCGCCGCCTACGGCGTGGGGCGGCGATGGCTGGCAGACCAGTGCCGCGCCAACCGCGTCGAGCACGTCTACATGTCCCGAAAGCGGCTGTTCACAAAGGCGCAAGCCGAGGCGATCGTCGCTCAGTTCACGGTGCGTCCGGCGCCGACGGCGCGGGAGCGGGAGATGGCGCGCATCGCCAAACGCAAAGGGGGCATGCGATGACCTCCGTCTGCGCGGCTCCGGGGGTTCCCGACGAGCCGACCACGCCCGGCGTCAGCGATCCGGCGGCGGCCTACCCGCGCTGCGGGGCACACCTCGCCCTCGACGCACGGCGTGACGCCGCGCACCTGACGAGGTTGGAGGCCGGGCGTCATCCGCTGTCATGGATGAGCGGGACGCTGCGGCTGCACGACGAGGCCGCGCCCGTGTCGGACAAGACCGCGCCGGGACGGCGTTGCGGCGACTGCGTCCATCGTCAGCTCATTCACGACGGGACCGGCCGCGCCTATCCGAAGTGCAGGCTGCGGCCTGCTCACGGGCCGTCGTCCGACGTGGCGGCGTGGTGGCCGGCCTGCACGGACCATAGCCGCGCCGGTGATGAGGAAGGGGCTGGCGATGGGCGTTGACTTGACCGCCGGGCCTGCCGGGGGCGTGGAGCGCGACCGGTTCGGGCGGCCGTTGATCACGCCGCCCGAGGGCGGAGCGGCGAGGGCGTACACGCGTGTGACGACGTTCGTGGACTGTCTGGAGGACAAGTGGAACCTCCAAAAGTGGCAGATGCGACACGTCGCGCTCGGGATGGTCGACGGTCCGAGGCTGCAAGGCAGAGTCGACGACGCGCGCGACGACAAGTCGGCGCTGGACGCGCTGTGCGATGAGGCCATGGACGTCGCCGGCGCGGCGGAACCCGCGCGCACCGGCACTCGGCTGCACTCGCTGACGCAGGCCGCCGACGAGGGAAGGCTGTTCACCGACGACATTCCGGTCGAGCACCGCGGCGACGTCGAGGCATACCGACGCGCCGTCGAGGGACTGCGGATGCGGCATATCGAGCGGCTGACCGTCTGCGACGCGCTGAGGGCCGCCGGCACCCCCGACCGGATCGTCGAGCACCGAGGCGAGGTGTACATCGCCGACGTCAAAACCGGCCGACTCGACTACGGACTCGGCAAGATCTGCATGCAGCTGGCCCTGTACGCCCACTGCGTCCTCTACGACCCCGCCTCGGGGCGACGCGAACCCGTCGCCGGCTTGCGCCAAGACAAGGCGATCGTGATTCACCTGCCCGCCGGCCAAGCCCGCTGCGAGTTGTACTGGGTCGACATCGCCGCCGGGTGGGAAGGCGTGCAGCTCGCCTCGCAGGTGCGGACGTGGCGTCGCCGCAAACACCCGCTTGTCGCCTTCGACGCCTGCCAGCCCAGACCGTCTGGGGGCTGGGGCGCGCGCATCGCCTCGGCGGCCAGCGTCGACGAACTGAATCGGGTCTGGGCGCAGGCCGACGCCGCCGGGGAATGGACCGACGCGCTCACCTTGGCCGCCGCCGACCGCAAGACCGCTGTCCTCGCGGGGAGGCGGGCGTGACCGAGACATGCCGCGGCTGCGGGGCGGCCGTGATGCGCGTCGACGACCCCGAAACCGGCACGTGCGCGACCCTCGACGCCCTCGTCGTGCCCGTCAACGCCGACCTGAACGCCGCAGACCTGATTTTCGAGCGGCACCCGCGCGAGGGCTGGCACTGCCTGGCGCTCAACCGCCGCAGAGGTTTTCCCCTTCATTACCTGCACACATGCAAACGAGAAACAAACGAAAGGACGCAGTGACATGAGCATCGACCTGAAAGCCGGCGCGCCCAGCGCCCAGTTCGACAACCCCGGCGACAGTGTCGAAGGGACGATTACGGACCTGTCCGAGATCGCCCAGACCGATATGGAGACCGGCGAGCCCGTCTACTGGGACGCCGCTCGGACCCGCCCGAAAATGATGATCGCCGCGACGCTGGAAGCGCCGGGCCACAAAGACGCCGACGAGTCCGGACAGGTTTCCGTCTACATCTCCGGAGGGCGCTACAGCGCCGTCAAGGCCGTCACCAAGACCCTCGACGAAGGCGGCTGGCTGAAGCTGACGTTCGACGGGTTGAGCGATCAGGCGCCGAAGGTCAAGGGCTGGAACCGCGCGAAGCGCTTCAGCGCCGAGTACCGGCCGCCCTCGGCCGGAGTCGACCTCAACGCCGGCAAGCCCCCGTTCTAACCCCGCACGCGCCGCGCCCCGTTCGAAGGGGCGCGGCGCTTCCCTC
>JBOGDN010000457.1:0-2292 GCA_050742995.1 Stackebrandtia sp.
AGACCACCGGTCTAGACCGGTGGTCTACACAATTGACCGAGCCGCGACGTGTCGCCGCGCGTTCGAGCCGTAACGTTGGGTCATGGTCGCTATCGGTGCGGCGCCTCAGGTTTCGCCGCTTCACTCGAGGCATGAACGCTTGGGCGCGTCGTTTGCGGAGTTTTTCGACTGGCGGATGCCGCGGGCCTACGGCGACGTGGGCGAGGAGTGCGAGGCGGTGCGCCAGGGCGCGGGGGTGTTCGACCTTTCGTGCGTTGGCAAGCTGACCGTTTCCGGAGACGGGGTCGCGGAGTTCCTCAACAAATGTCTGACCAACGACCTCAACCAGCTGGACGGGCCGGGCAAGGCGCAGTACACGTTGGCGTGCGAACCCCACGGCGGCGTGATCGCGGATATGGACGTCTACCGGTTCGGGCTTGACGACTTCATGCTGTTTCCCGCCTCCGGCGGCTGGCTGGAGACGGCCAAGCGGCTGCATCGGGAGTCCGGAGGCGTCTTCGACATCCGCGTGATGCATCAATCGCATGTGGTCCTGGCGGTCGAAGGCCCCGGCGCGGCGTCGATCGTCGAACGCGTGGGCCTGCCGGCCGGGCACGACCCTATGAAGTTCCACATCGGTTCGACGAGCGCCGGAAGGGCGTTCGTGTGCCGGTCCGACCGCCTCGGCGAGCACGGCTACCAGATCACCGCGCCCATCCCGGCCGGACAGCAGCTGTGGGACGCGCTCATAGAGGCCGGGGCGCGGCCGTGCGGCGGGCTCGCCCGCGAGGTGTTGCGGCTGGAGGCGGGCCTGCCGGTCGTCGGCAGCGAGCTCGGCGGCGCGCTCACTCCGGTGGAGGCCAGGCTGGGGTGGGCGGTCGGCTGGAGCAAGCCCGACTTCTGGGGCAAGCCGGCGCTGGACGCCCAACGCACCGCGGGGCCGAAACGTCGCCTGTGGGGGCTGCGCGTCGACGCCGCGGAGACTCCGGAGCCGGACACGGTCGTCTACGACGGCGACGAGCCGGCAGGGCGCGTCACCTCCGCGGGATTTTCCACGGCCCTGGGGCAGCCGATCGCGTTGGCGGCGCTGGAGGCGACATACGGCCCCGGAGCCGAGCTGCGCCTCAAGACGCCCGACGGCACACACGCGGCGCGAGTCGTCAAACCTCCCTTCGTCGACGGCACGCCGCGCTGACCCCGTCGCCGGCAAAAGGCGGTCACACGTCCGACTCTCATCGCAGGACTACGCATCCGCGCTGCTCAAGCGCCTCGACAACGTGCGGACGGGGTTCGACCTCGTTCCATCGCAAGTCGAGCTTTTCAAGCACGGGCATTTCGGCGAGCCAGTCCGGCAGCGTGGCAAGGCGGTTGCCGCGCACGTCGAGCTGACGCAGCAAGGGCAGACCCGCCAGCGGCTCGGGGACCTCGGCCAATGCGTTCTCACGCAGGTCCAGGTGACGCAGCTGGGCAAGTGCGGCGAACGATTCGGGCAGCCGCCTCAAAGCGTTTCCGCGCAGCCAAAGCTCCCGCAGCCGGCCAAGTCGACCGATCGAGTCCGGCAGCCTGGTCAGGCTGGCGTGCTGGCAGCGGAACTCGACGAGACCGGCCAGGTCGCCGATGGTCTCGGGCAGCTGAGCCAGGTCGTTGTGGCCGACATTGAGATACCGCAGCCGGGTCAGGCGCCCCAGCGACGGCGGAAGCGCGGTCAGCCGGTTGTCATGCAGGTAGAGGAAGTCGGTGAGACCCGACAGATCCCCCAACTCGTCGGGAACGGCGGCAAGCGCGTTGTGGCCCAGGTCCAGCGTCCGCAGCCGGGTCAGGCGTCCGATCTCGGGCGAGACGGCGGTCAGGCCGTTGTCCGCCAGGATCAGCACCTCCAGGTCGGTGCGACGCCAGATCGACTCCGGCGCCTGTCCGAGGCCTTGTCGCCACAGATTGAGAACCCGCGTCGCCATGCCGATCATCCGGCGATTTCGGCGGCGACCTCGTCCAGGTAGGCCAGTGCGAGCTGTTCGGCGGCGCGGTTGCGGGTGAGGTTCGGCGCCACTTCAGCGCTCCACCGCAGATACAGCCGGGCGCACGCGGCGACGGCCGCGGCGGCCTCAGGGCTCACGGCGCGCGAGACGTTCTCGGCAATGGCGCTCCACGCCTGGCCGAGCAAGCCGCGCTGTCCGTCGCCCTCCGCGACCATTGCACCCGCCGGGGCAGGCGCAAGTGGCTCGGCGGCGACCGGCGCTGGCTGGGCGACGGGAGCGGGCGCCACGATTCCTCGGTGACCCGTGGTCGTGGGGATCACGAGCGGCGCTGGTGGCT
>JBOGDN010000458.1:0-11254 GCA_050742995.1 Stackebrandtia sp.
GCGTCACATAGTCATCCGCGAAGGTGTTCATGCTTTCCAGCATGGGACATCCGTGTGACGACGGCGACGGTTTCGCTCGAACGGACGCCGCGTCGGCCTCCGGTAGCCTCGGTCCTGCATCATCCGCCGCACCGACAGGAGTGACTTCATGCCGATCGCCGTTGGCGAGAAAGCGCCCGCTTTCACGCTCAAAGACCAAAACAACCAGGAGATCTCGCTGGCCGACTTCGCCGGCGAGAAGAACGTGCTGCTGGTGTTCTACCCCCTGGCGTTCACCGGGGTGTGCGAGGGCGAGCTGTGCGGCGTGCGCGACGACCTGTCCGCCTATCAAAGCGACGACGTGCAGGTGCTGACCGTCAGCGTGGACTCGGCCTTCGCCCACAAAGTGTGGGCCGAGCGTGAGAACTTCGACTTTCCGCTGCTGAGCGACTTCTGGCCGCACGGCGCCGTCGCCCAGTCCTACGGGGTCTTCGACGACGCCAAGGGCATCGCCAACCGCGGAACCTTCGTCATCGACAAGACCGGCGTCGTCCGCTTCGCCGAGATGAACCAGCCCGGCGAACCTCGCGACCAGGGCGGGTGGCGCAAGGCGCTGGCCGAGGTCTCCGGCTGACCCGTCCGCACACGCGACCGACGCGACGACGGGCCGGCGAGGAGTCGAGTACCCTTGTCCGGTCCGTCGTTTGCGCCGACGGCGCGGGCGCTTAGCTCAGCGGTAGAGCGCCGCCCTTACAAGGCGGATGTCACTGGTTCGAACCCAGTAGCGCCCACCATAGGTTGCTTATTCGAACCATGACGGGTCTGTCTGAGACCTTGTGGGTGGGGTGGTGGTTTGGAAGGTTGAGGCGGTTTGCTTCGGCCGGGAAGGATCACTGTGGAAAGCAATGAGAACGGCGTCGAGGATCCGGCGGTCGAGTCGGCCGGCGGGGTAGATGTGCGCATCGCCGAGGAGCTGATCGCGCGGGCTGGCGCCGAGGGCGTGTCGCTGACAGGGCCGGAGGGGCTTTTGGCGTCGGTGACGCGCCAGGTGCTTCAGACGGCTCTGGAAGTCCAGATGGAAGAGCACTTGGGGTATGAGAAGGGTGACCGGGAGGCCGCGGCGGCCGTCGGCGACGGCAATCATCGCAACGGGACCTCGCCGAAGATGGTCTTGACGGAAGTCGGTCCGGTCAAGGTCGACGTGCCTCGTGACCGGGAAGGCTCGTTTGAGCCGCGGATCGCACCCCAGGCACGCCCGCCGCGTCGACGGGTTCGACGAGGCGATCGTCAGCCTGTATGCGAAGGGTCTCGCAACGGGTGAGATCCGCGCCCACCTCGAAGAGATCTACGGCGTCGAGGTCTCGCGGGAGCTGATCAGCAAGGTGACCGATTCCGTGGCCGCCGAGCTGGCCGAATGGCAGGCGCGGCCGCTGAATCGCGTGTACGCGGTGGTCATGATCGACTGCATCCACGCAAGATCGCCAAACGGGCAGGTCGCGAACCGCCCCGTCTACGTGGCCGTGGGGATCGACCTGGCCGGAGACCGCGACGTGCTGGGTCTGTGGGTCGGCGACGGCGGCGAGGGCGCCAAGGGCTGGATGACGATCCCGGCCGAGTTGCGCAACCGGGGCCTTGAGGACGTGATGGTCGCATGTTGCGACGGACTCAAGGGCCTTCCGGAGTCGATCAACGAGATCTGGCCCCAGGCGACCGTGCAACGGTGCGTGGTGCACCTGGTCGGGGCCAGCCTGCGCTACGCCTCCAAGAAGCACTGGGGGCCGATCACCAAGGCCCTCAGGACCGTCTACACCGCCCCCACCGTGCAAGCGGCCAAACAGCGATTCGAAGAGTTCGCCTCCCGGTGGGGCGACCAATACCCGGTCATGGTCAAGCTCTGGGCCGACGCCTGGGAAGAGTTCACACCTTTCTTGGACTTCCCGCCCGAAATACGCCGGGTGGTCTACACCACGAACATGATCGAGTCCCTCAACGCCAGATTCCGGCAAGCCACCCGCCGACGCGGGCGCTTCCCCAACGAGCAGGCGGCGCTGAAGGTGCTGTACCTGGTCATCCGCGACCGCAAACCCAACCGGCCCAACGTGGTCGGCAAGACCTCAGGATGGAAAGCCGCCCTGAACGCGTTCGCCCTCTACTATGGCGACCGCATCACCGGCAACACCGAAAACTAAGAGTGATCACCGCCTACCCACAAGGGAACTGACAGACCCGCAAGCTCAAGGAACCTGGATGCCGACCGCTGGCGATGATCAGCTTGCCGGCCGACGACTTCGGAGTTGGTGGCGAGGCCGGCGCGTCTGGTAGTGACACCTCGTCGTCGAACTCGGAGTTTCCGGTGGATAGGGTGCATGATGTGTCCGACGAGGAGAACCTGCTGCGCAACCGCTCGGGGATCGCTCGGAGCCGTGCGACTGACGAGTCACTCGACTCGCTCGAACTCGAAGTCGCGATAGCTCGCAACGTCAGGGATCTGCGCACTCAGCGGCGTCTGTCGATCGCGGACATGGCTCTCGAGGTGGGTATCTCGAGGGCAATGCTTTCGAAGATCGAGAACGCGCAGACATCGTGCAGCCTGAGCACCCTTGCCGCTCTCGCGCGTGGCCTGGATGTTCCGGTGACCTCGTTGTTCCGTGGTGCGGACACCGAGCGTCAGGCGTCTTTCATCAAGGCTGGTCACGGCACGCAGATTGTGCGGAACGGGTCCCAGGTCGGACACGACTACGAGTTGCTCGGCTCGCTCCGGGGAGAGCACAAGCGCCTTGAGTGCCTCATGGTCACTTTGACGGAGAAGAGCGAGACCTATCCGCTCTTTCAGCATCCGGGCACCGAGTTCATCTACATGTGCGAAGGCAAGATGGACTACGGGCACGGTCGCGCGACGTACCGGCTCGAGCCTGGCGACTCGCTGCAGCTCGACGGCGAAGGTGCACACGGCCCGGTCAGCCTCGTGCAGGTTCCGATCCGCTTCCTTTCTGTGATCGCGTTTCCAGACACTGCCGTCTGACCCTCGCTGGGCCGCCGGCCCGGTCTCGTCACCTGCGACGCGTGTGTCCGGCAGACCAGCGCAGGGCCCTCGCGAGTGCCGTGGCACCGGCGTCGCAGTCGGCCGCGTCGGCGTGCGCCAGAGGCGAGTGCGAGACGCCGGTCGGGTTGCGCACGAAGAGCATCGCCGACCGCACTCCCTGCGAGGCGCAGCATGCCTGCGTCGTGACCGGCGCCGGTGCCGATGACGGGTACGTCGCCGAGGAGCGTCGAGAGCGACTGCGCGAGGTCGGTGTCGAAGGTGGTGTCGGCGGTGTAGGACTCCTCGACCGCGGTTGTGCCGAGCTGCTGCTCCAGCAGCGGTACGATCCCCTTCACCGCGGCCTCGTCAGCTCCACGCGCGTCGAGCCATCCGGTCGCGAGCGACGGGATGGCGTTGACGCCGTCGGCAGCACCCGCACCTTGCCGACGGTCGCGACACAGTCCTGCGCGGCGGCGACGTCTCGCGCGGCGGCGATGAGGGACGCGAGCTTCAGCATCGGGTCGCGCCGGTCGACGAGTCTGGTCGTGCCGGCGTGGTTGGCGTCGCCCTTGAAGTCGAATCGCCAGCGCCCGTGCGGCCAGATCGAGGAGGCGACCGCGACGGGGTAATCGGTTTCCGCGAGGTGGCGACCCTGCTCGACGTGAAGCTCGACGAAGGTGCCGATGCGGGCGAGCGTCTCGCCGTCTCGACCGAAGGTCTCCGGCGTACGACCGAGTGCTCGCAGCGCCTCGGCCATGCTGACCCCGTCACCGTCCTTCAGCGCCAGGGCACGGTCGGCGGCGAATACGCCGGTGAGCACGCGCGAGCCCGAGCAGGCGACGCCGAAGCGTGCGCCCTCCTCGTCGACGAAGTTCACGATGCCGATCGGCCGCCGGCGCGAATCCCTCGGCCTTCAACGTGCCCACGGCGGCAAGCGAGGACGCGACCCCGAGCGGCCCGTCGTAGTTGCCACCGTCGGGTGCCGAGTCCAGGTGAGAGCCTGTCACGACACCGGGGTCGCCTTTGGCGACGGCCGCGTCCGGGTCGCCCCACCACGCCCATTGGTTGCCGACCCGGTCTTCGGTCACGGTGAGCTCGAGGGACTCGGCCTCACCCACGAACCACTCGCGCAAGGTCGCGTCGGCGGCGGTCCAGGCGAAGCGCCGGTAGCCGCTGCTTTCCTTCGACCTGGCGGAAGCCGATGTCGCTGCGGAGCGCCTCCATGGTCGGGACGCTGTTCCACGACAACTTGGTGATCGACGGTGCGCCGTAGTGCGCGCGCACGCTGCCGCTCGACTTGCCCGTGCCGCCGCTGGCCAGCAGTGCTCGCTCGAGGATGAGCACGTCGCTGATGCCACGCTCGGTGAGTGCCCGTGCGATCGACAGGCCGATCAGACCACCGCCGACGACAACGGCCTTGCGCCCCGCCGTCTCAGAAGTTGCCGTTCTGGCCGGGGATCCAGCTGGTTCCGGCGAGCGGGACCTTCGCCATCGCGGCCGCCTCGATCGAGATCGCGACCATGTCCTCGGGCTCGAGCTGAGTGACGTGCGCCTTGCCGCAAGCGCGCGCGACGGTCTGGGCCTCCATCGTGAGCACACGCAAGAAGTTCGCCACGCGCCGACCGCCCTCCTCCGGGTCGAGGTTGCGCTGCAGTTCCTCGTCCTGCGTGGTGATGCCGGCCGGGTCCTGACCCGTCTGAAACTGGTCGTAGAAGCCGGCAGCCGAGCCGAGCCGCTCGTATTCCGCGGCGTACCTGGGGTCGTTGTCGCCGAGCGCGATGAGTGCCGCTGTGCCGATCGCGACCGCATCGGCGCCCAGCGCCAGGCACTTCGCCACGTCGGCGCCGTTGCGGATGCCGCCCGACACGATGAGCTGCACCCCGCCAGGCTTCTTGTGCACGCCGAGCTCCTGCAGCGCCTGCACCGCGAGCGGGATCGCGGCCAGCGTCGGGATGCCAACGTGTTCGATGAACACCTCCTGCGTGGCGGCCGTGCCACCCTGCATACCGTCGACGACGACTACGTCGGCACCGACCGCGACCGCGAGACGAGTGTCGTAGTAGGTGCGCGTCGCACCGACCTTCACGTAGATGGGCTTCTCCCAGTCGGTGATCTCGCGCAGCTCGGCGATCTTGATCGCGAGGTCGTCCGGCCCGGTCCAGTCGGGGTGACGCGACGCCGAGCGCTGGTCGATGCCCGCCGGCAGCGTGCGCATGCCCGCGACCCGCTTCGACACCTTCTGGCCGAGCAGCATGCCGCCGCCCCCCGGCTTGGCGCCCTGACCGAGCACGACCTCGATCGCGTCGGCGCGACGCAGGTCGCCGGGGTTCATGCCGTAGCGGTTGGGCAGGTACTGGTAGACGAGCGTCTTGGAATGGCCCCGCTCCTCCGGTGTCATGCCACCGTCACCTGTCGTCGTCGACGTTCCGAGGGCGGACGCGGCTCGGCCGAGCGCCTCCTTGGCATTGGCCGACAGCGCACCGAACGACATGCCGGCGATGGTGATCGGGATGTCGAGCTCCAGCGGGTACTTCGCGTGACGCGCACCGAGCACCACGTCGGTGCCGCACGCCTCGCGGTAGCCCTCCAACGGGTAGCGCGACATCGATGCGCCGAGGAAGAGCAGGTCGTCGAAGTGCGGCAGCGCACGCTTCGCGCCCCCGCCGCGGATGTCGTAGATGCCGGTCCGCGCCGCACGCTGGATGGCGGCGATGGTGGCCCGGTCGAAGGTGGTGGACTCCCGCAAGCCCATGCGGGCCCGCCCGTCGGCGGTGGAGGTCATGGCGTTCCTAGTACGAGTTGTCGACGTGGAAGTGGTAGAGCGTGCGGGCCGAGCCGTAGCGCTTGTACGAGGCAGGATCGTCGTCGGTGTAACCCGCGGCCTTCAGGAGACCGGCGAGCTCCTCGACGTGCTCAGACCGCATCCGCTTCTCGGTGCAGTCGGCTCCGAGCGACTTGGCCGAGCCACGCAGGTAGATGCGCGCCTCGTAGATCGAGTCACCGAGAGCGTCGCCCGCGTCGCCGCGAACGACGAGCCTGCCCGCCTGCGCCATGAAGGCGCTCATGTGGCCGATGTCGCCGCCCACCACGATGTCGACGCCCTTCATCGAGATGCCACAGCGCGCGCCGGCGTTGCCGTCGATGACGAGCAAGCCACCGCGGCCGGTGGCACCCGTCGACTGCGACGCACTGCCGCTGACGTGGACGACACCGCTCATCATGTTCTCCGCGACGCCGGTGCCGACATTGCCGTTGATGGTGACCTCGGCTTGCTGGTTCATGCCTGCGGCGTAGTAGCCGCAGTGGCCGTCGATCGTCACCTTGATCGGTGCGTCGATGCCGACCGCGACGTTGTGCGCGCCGCGCGGGTTGGTGATGACGACCTCGCCCGAGACCCCCGGCGCGTGCAGCGCCTGGTTGACCTCGCGGAGCGCCGTCTCCGTCAGGTCGTAGGCAGTCATCATGCCGAGATCTCCTGTCGCGACCAGTGGTAGACGACCTCCGGCTCGGGCTCCCAGATCTCCGCGTCCTGCACACGCGGCAGCTGTGCGAGCGCCCGGAACTCGCTGGCCACCGCGACCCAGTCGTCGGTCTCGGCGATGATCGCCGGCTTGCACGCGATCGCGTCGCGCACCACCGCGAACGAGTCGGAATTGGAGACGAGCAGCGTGTAGAAGCCGTTGAACGTCTTGATCAGGGTGGTCAGCGCCTCGTCGACGCCTTGACCGACGGACAGCTCGTGGGCGACGAAGCGCGCGCCGACCTCAGTGTCGTTCTCCGAGTCGAACTCCATGCCCCCGCGCTTCAGCTCGCGCCGGATCGACGCGTGGTTGCTGAACGACCCGTTGTGCACCAGGCACTGGTCAGGGCCGACGGTGTATGGGTGCGCGCCGCCTGGTGTCACGGCCGACTCGGTGGCCATGCGCGTGTGACCGACGCCCTGCCAGCCTTGCGCCTTCGGCAGGCCCCACGACTCCGCGAGCTCGCGAGGCGCGCCCACGCCCTTGAGCACCGTCACGTCCCGGCCGAAGCCCGCGATCAGGGCGTCCGGGAACGCCGAGCGCGCCGCCGCGACCAGGGTGTCGACGTCGACCGCGGCGCTCGCGACGTAGGTCGCGTCGAGCTTGGTCACCTGCACCGACGAGTCCAGAGCCTCGGTCATCCTTGTCTCAACGGTCACCGGAGCATCGGAGACCTCCAGCAGCGAGATACTCGCCGTCCCCTCCGGCGACCAGACCGGGTCGCCGTAGACCGAGACGCCGGCGGAGTCACTACCCCTGTCCTCCATCTCGCACAGCATGCCGGTGAGCAGCTCACCGAGCTGTGCGTAGAGCTCCGGGTTGCGCAGGTGCAACCCGACGATTCCGCACATCGTGTCCTCCGGATCCCTAGAAGGCGGTGAGGTAGCGACCGTGCTCCCAGTCGGAGACGGCCGCGTGGTAAGCGAAGAACTCGTCCTTCTTGAGCTTCGCGAAGTAGTCCGCGACACCGGCACCGACGGCGTCCAGCGTGCCGTGCACGAGCTTGTCCTGCTCGAACGCCTCGATCGCGTGCAGCAGCGTCAGCGGGAACGCCGTGTCCGGCCCCGTGCCGGGCGCACCGAGCTGGAGGCCGTTCGCGATGCCGTCGAGCCCGGCCGCGACGGCGGCCGCGATCGCGAGGTACGGGTTGGCGGAGGCGTCGCCGCCCCTCAGCTCGATGCGCTGATTGTCGGGAACTCGGACGTACTGCGTGCGGTCGTTACCACCGAACGTCGGCTTCTTCGGTGCCCACGTCGCACCACTCGCACTCGACGCGACACCGCCGGTGCGCTTGTAGGAGTTCACCGTCGGAGCGATCACGGCCTGCAGCGCGGGCGCGTGGTCGAGGATGCCCGCGACGAAGGAGTACGCCGTAGGTGAGAGCCCGAGACCCACCTCGTCCCGACCATCGCCGGGGAAGACGGAGGCGCCCGTCCCGACGTCGCGCAGCGACAGGTGCAGATGAAGACCAGAGCCGGTCCGGTTCGCGAACGGCTTAGGCATGAAGGTCACGATCATGCCGCGCTCCCGCGCCAGCACGTTGAGCAGATAGCGCAGCGTGACAACGCGATCAGCGGTGGTCAGCGCATCGGCGTACTCGAAGTTCTGTTCGAACTGGCCGTTGCCGTCCTCGTGATCGTTGGCGTAATTGCCCCAGCCCAGCTGGTTCATCGCGGAGCTGATCGACGTAAGGTGGTCGTACATGCGCATCACACCACGCGCGTCGTAGCACGGCTGGTCGGCGACATCGTCCGAGTCGGCCGGCACGAGCTTGGCGTCGGCGTCGCGCTTCAGCAGGAAGTACTCCACCTCCGCGCCGGTGTAGGGCGCGAAGCCTGCCGCGAACGCCTTCTCGATCACCGACTCGAGGATGATCCGCGGCGCATACGGCCAAGGTTCGCCGTGGACATGAGGGTCGCAGTGGACGAGAGCGAGCCCCGCCTTGACGAACGGAATCGGCGTGAACGACGCGACGTCCGGGATCACCATGAGATCCGGATCCTTGGGCTCCTGCCCCATCGCACCCACGGCGTATCCCGCGAACCCGACACCCTCGGTCGCGAGCTGTTCGACGGCCTCGACCGGGACGAGCTTCGCGCAGGGCTTGCCGTTGAGGTCGACGAACAACGCGAGGATGAACTTGATTCCGTGCTGCCGCGCGCGCTCGGCGAGTTCGCTGGGCTGTGACATCGCATCCCCTCACTCTACTGACATGAATCATGTTCTCCTGTCAGTTGACGTTTCAGAGAATACATGATTCGGCATCCGTCTCCGAAAGCCGCCGCAACCCCCGCGCCGGGCGTGGCTGCACCGGCGCGACCGTGACGTCCTGGGTCTCGTCGTCCCGAGGCCGCCATGTCGGGCCGTTGACCCCTTCACGAGCAGGCAATGGGTCGACAAGGGTCCTCACCGCGGCGTCTACCTGCGAAAACTGGTTCGAATAAGCGACAATTAGGTCCACCAGGAAAACGCCTCACCCGAGAAGACGGATGAGGCGCTTGAGGGCCAAACAGGGGGCCATCGCCAAACTATGCAGTGGTCGAACCCTCTTCATCCTCACCGTTCTCCTCGTCATGCTCGGCAAAGATCTTGGCAATGATGTCGGCACCTTCGGTGATGACCGGCCGCAACTCATGGCGATAAACCAACCTCGTCGTGTTCGTGAGCCGATGACCGACCAGGTCCGCGATCAGCTCGACCGAAACGCCCTGAGACGCCGTCGGCATTGTGGGTGGTCGGGCTTAACGACGGATTGAAATTGCTTGCTAATCTCTTTCTCATCTGGACGCCTCGGCGTCTTTCCTATTTGTCTGGATTGTGAGAAAGCGACGGGTATGGTCACGTACAGCCAACTAGTCAACATGGATACCTCGAAGCTGTCTGGCGCCGCCGAGGCGGCCGGCGGCTTGTCGAGCACGCTGACAGGGCGGGCCGGCGAGGTGCAGTCGGCGGCCCAGATCCCCGGCGGCATGTGGACCGGGCTCGACGCCTCGGCGGCGTCGGGGTTGCTGCAGGTCCAGCCGCCCCCGCTGTACGACGCCTCCGACGCGTTTAAGCGGGGAAGGGCGGCCCTTGAGGACTTGGTCGTCGACCTGACGGCCGCCAAGTCCAAGCTGACGGACGCGCAGGATTTGGTTGCCGGAACCGGCATCACCATCGGGCCCGACGGCACGGTGACGACCCCGGTGGTGGACTCGGCCGCCGCCGCCGACCGCAATGCCCAGATCGCGCAGCAGGCGCGACAGGTTATCGACGAGGCGTTGCGGCAGGCCGGACAGGCCGACCAGACCGCGGTATCGGCCATCCAGGGCGCCGGCATGCACACGAACGCCCCCCACCTTGGCCGACCCGCCGATCCAGAAGTCGCACGCCGGCAGGCGGAAGCCTTCGAGAAGACCCTTGGGCGCCCGCCCGTGAGCGACACGGACTGGAAGCTCGCCGCCGCGTTGGACCCGACGTCCAGCACCGGAAAGAACGCGGTCGTCGCGGTCGGTCGCATCACGCCCCGGCCGGGCGAGGGGCTGGTGCGCATCGGTCTGTACATCCCCAGCAGCGAAGTCTTCAACGTGCCCAACTACGACAAGGGCGACAACAGGGGCATGGATCCCAACTTCGACCCGGCGGAGGACACGCGGGTGACGCTGTATGTCGACTACGAGACCGGCACGGTGCTCGCCAGGCAAAATCCCTCGGTGGACACCAGCGGAGAGGTGCGAGTGGGCACCCCGTCGGTGCAGGTGCAGGAGTCGACCAACGGAGCGGTGCGCATCCAATACGACGCCGCCAACCCGTTCGCGCCGCCCGGCAGCGACCAGACCGGCCACACCGTCGACGGGGACATCACGGTGTCGCCGGGAGTGGGAGGGGAGCCCGCACGAGTCGACGGCACGATCGGCGACTACCCGGCGTTCGAGGCTTACCACGACACCAACGGCGGCCCGACGCAGACTTTGGTGCAAGACAGGGCCGACAACGAGGGCACCCTCGGCCCGCTGATCGAACTGCCGACAGAGCACGAGATCGGCGCCGGGCGCGGTCCCTCCACTCAGTTCCAGGAATGGCGGCATCTGTCGGGCGAACACTGGCAGGTGGATCCCACGGCGCCGCCGGCGCCGAGCATCGACCTCGGCGACCCCGCCTCCCCGCCCAGGGCCACGCCGTATGAGCCGTTCGGAGGCGATGACATCCATCCGGAGGGGCCTGGAATTCCCCCCACTGGGGATTTCGTCTGACGACGGCGGGCGTCATTCGCACAAGACTCGACGACCGCTGAATAGCGCGATCACTAAATCCATATTGGGAGAACGATGAGAAGCAAGATTCGACGCCGGTTGCGGTGGGCTGTGCCTTCAACGGTCGCGGCCGGTGTATGCGCGGCGACGGCGATCGCCGTCGTCCCGTGGGCCGGCGCCGAGCCCGCCGCCGATGCGAAGGCGGAGGGCGACTGGAAGGTCGTGTACGGCAGCGTCGAACTCGGGGGCCAGTACCGGTCCCTGGCCGTCGGCGACGCCACGCACGCGTGGGCGTTCGGCAACACCGACGCTTTGAACGCCGAACACACCCGGATCGACCGGTGGGACGGTGACAGCTGGGAACCCGACGCCGCCCCCGACGGCGCGACGGTCACGCCCGCTATCGCCGACGCCTCCGGGCCGAAGGACGCGTGGGCCGGCGGGCTGGACTCGTCGAGCGAGTTCACCATGCTGCATTTCGACGGTGAAGAGTGGAGCGT
>JBOGDN010000459.1:0-4551 GCA_050742995.1 Stackebrandtia sp.
GCGCCACCAGATGCCGAGCACCAGCAGCGGGCAGAACGTGGACGCCGCCACCGCGAACGCCCACCCCACCAACACGTTGATGTCGATGCGCGACGCCGGCAGCGCAAGCAGCACGGCCACGACCGCGCCGACGGCCACGGCAAGCCGCAGCTTGGGCACGCTGCCGCTGAACAGATCGTGCGAGATGCCGCCGGCCAGCGCAAGCAGCAGGCCCGACGACGTGGACAGGAACGCGGCGAACGCGCCGGCGGCGACGAGAGCGGTCAGCAAGGTCCCCGTAGCCCCCGGCGCCGCCTCGGCGGGAAGGACAACGGTGACCGTGTCGGTGGCGCCGGTGAGCACCAGCTGCGGCGTCAGCACGCGTCCCAGCAGCCCGTAGACGGCGGGGAACAGATAAAACAGCCCGAGCAGGGCGATCACGCCCACGGCGACGCGCCGCGCCGCCTTTGCCGTGGGGCTGGTGTGGAACCGCATGATCACGTGCGGCAGACCCATCGCGCCGAGCGTGGTCGCCAGCAGCACCGAGACGGTCTCCAGCAGCGGGTAGCCCGCGCCGTCGAGGTCGAGCAGCGGCCGGCTCCACTGCTCCTGGCCGAGCGCGGACAGTCCCTCGGGCGTGGGCACGGCCGCCCCGGCGGGGAAGACGACCCGCTCGCCGGCTTCGAAGGCGTGCCTGCCCGCCTCCAGCCGTTGCCGGCCGGAGTCGGCGACCACGACCACCGGCTCGTGCACGTCCACGACGGTGTCGACGGTGAAGTCGACGACGGTGTCGGAGTCGAAGCGGGTCTCTTCGGACCCGAACGCCTGCGCGCGAGCGTCGCCGCCGGCGAGGGCGAGCAGGAAGACCGCGGGCACGGCGACGAACGCCAGCTTCACCAGGTAGTGGAAGGCCTGCACGTAGGTGGCCGAGCGCATGCCGCCCACGGCGATCGACCCGCTGACGACCAGTCCGGCAAGCAGCACGCCCACCCAGTACGGCGTCCCGCTGACCAGCTGCAGCACCACCCCGGCGCCCTTGAACTGCGGCACGAGGTAAAGCAGCATGATCACCAGAACGATGACGCCGCAGAGTTTGCGAATCCGCACCGAGCCGAGCCGGTACTCGGCGAAGTCGGGGACGGTGAACGCGCCGGAGCGGCGCATCGGCCCGGCCACCACCGCCGCGATGGCCACGTACCCGGCGGTGAAGCCCACGGCGTACCAGACGGTTCCCACGCCGTTTTTCAGCAACAGCCCCGCCAGCCCGATGACCGAGGCCGCCGACAGGTACTCCCCGGAGATGGCCATGGCGTTCCAACCGGGGGAGATCTTGCGGGAGGCGATCAGAAAGTCCGGAGTGGAGCGCGCCGCCCGCACCCCATAGATCCCGATGGCAAGGCTCGCCGCCAGCACCAGACCGATGAAGACGAAGACGGTCATCGACGTTCCTCGGCCCGTTCCGTCGACCTCACGTGCACGATTCCCAGCAGCAACAGCAGCGGGTACACGGCGACGCCGGCAAGCAGCCAGGAAGCGGGAATGCCGAACAGCCGGACGCCGTCGAGCGCGGGAAACGCCGCCACCGCGCCGATAAGCCCGGCGAGGATCCCGCCGAGGCCGAGCAGGGTGCGCAGCGCGATGCGGCGCTGCGCGGCGAACATCCGCCGCGCCGCGGCTATGTCGGCCGGAGGCGGCACCGGCAACATCCGAGGACCGCCGCGGCGGCGTCGGGACAGCGCGATGCGCGTCTGCGGGCTGGTGACGCGCACCCGCCGCGAAGGACTCAATGTGCCGCCCTGCCGAGTTCGTCGCGGCGCGCGGCCTCAAGCAGCCGCTGCTTCAGCGGTCGGGCGTGCCGGCGGCTGACGGGGACGTCGCCGGCGGGCGTGGCCGCCACCAGCCCGGACGACGACGTCACGCGCAGGTCGCGCACCCAGGCGGCCGCCACGAGGTAGCTGCGGTGCACCCGCACGAAGCCGGCCGGTGCCCAGATTTCCTCCAGATAGGACAGCGGCAGCCGGATCAGGTGCGATTCGTTCCCGGTGTGCAGGCGCACGTAGTCCCCGTGCGCCTCGACGAACTGGACGTCGTCGCGGCGCACGAAGACCGTCCGACCTCCCAGCTCGATCTGCACCACCGTCAGGTCGTCGGCGCCGGCGGACGGCTCTTCGGCTCGCCGCAGCCGGGTGATGCGTCCGATGGCCTCGGCAAGCCGCTCCGGCCGGATCGGCTTGAGCAGGTAGTCGACCGCGCCGAGGCCGAAGGCCTCCACCGCGTGGGCGTCCGAGGCGGTGACGAACACGATCGCCGGGGGACACGACAGCTGGCTGAGCACGCGGGCGACGTCCATTCCGTCGAGACCCGGCATGGCGATGTCGATGAAGACCGCGTCGAACTCGGACGCCCCGAGCAGCCGCACGGCGGCCTCGCCGCTATCGGCGGCGTCGACGTCGCCGACGTCGGATATCTCGCCGAGCAGGCAAGCCAACTCCTGCCGCGCCGAAGTCTCGTCCTCGACGACGAGGACGTGAAGCGACTCGTTCACTGCGCCGCCTCGCTTCGCTCGCTCATGTCACGTAACCACTCCTCGCATGAAGCGCGGAACACGGATCGTCACCTTGGTGCCGGCGTCGGGCGCGGTCTCCACGACCAGCCCGTGTTCGGGACCGTACACCGCCCGCAGCCGGTGGTCCACGTTCGCCAACCCCACGCCCTTGGCAGGCGGCCCGGCCCCGGCCAGGATGGCGCGGGCCAGCTCCGGGTCCATGCCGGCGCCGTCGTCGTCGATCTCGATGACGCACAGCGGCCCCTCGCCGAAGCCGGACACGCTGATGTGCCCGACGCCGGACTTGCGCTCGAAGCCGTGGCGCACCGCGTTTTCCACGATCGGCTGCACCACCAGGAACGGCACGGCCACCGGGAGCACCTCCGGCGCGATCCGCACCGTGATCTCCAGCCGGTCGTCGAAGCGGGCGCGCTGCAGCTCCAGATACGTCTGGACGGCCTGCAGCTCGTCGGCGAGTGTGGCGTAGTCGCCGGCGCCGGAGAAGCTGTAGCGCAGGTAGTCGGCGAAGTCGGAAAGCAACTGCCTGGCGCGGTCGGGGTCGGTGCGGATGTGGGCCGATATCGCCGCCAGCGCGTTGTGCATGAAATGCGGGGAGATCTGGGCGCGCAGCGTGCGCAGGTCGGCGGCGGCGATCCGGTCGCGGGCCTGTCGCAGCCGCGCGTGGTCAAGCGACTCCGACACCAGCTCCGCGACCTCGCGCAGGTCCGCGCCGGACACCGGATCGCGCTCGCAGCACACCGCCAGGCAGCCGGCCAGCTCCCCGGCGACCAGCAGCGGCGCCCCGATCAAGGGCGGCTGCGAGACCGCGGCGGCGCGCTGGCAGACCGCGGCCGTCAGCGATTCGACGTCGCAGCCGTCCGGAAGCGTCCCGTCTTGCGCCACGGGAGCGTCCAGATCGGTCAGCACGGCCGCGTCGACGTCGAGCAGCGTGCGGATGCGACGTGCCGCCGCCGCGGCGCCCCTGCCGTGCAGCCCGTCGCGCAGGTCGGAGTCGATGTCGCGGGCCTGCCGCAGCACCTCGAGGGCGTCTTGTCGCGGCCGTCGGGGACGGCGAACGCGGCCCTGCCACCTGTTCAGCGCCAACCCGTTCTCCCAACCGCCGGGGCCGCCGGCCTCCGCCCCACTGGCTTTAGAGTTCCTAACTTTGCCCCGTTTCCTGCTGCGCGTCCACCAGGCGCGACGGTCCTTGCGAAGCGCCGTCGTTCGAGTTTTTACTCGCGGCGTTGTCGGCACTCTTGCATCCAACACCGGTATGCAGACGCGCCTCCGCCTTGCTCTTGTCTGCTCGATCACGCGGGGCTTGCGGCCGTGCAGCGGCTTACGGCCGTTGCATCCACCTGGAGGCCGCTCGCGACGGAAGAGGACAAAGTCAGGAACTCTTAGCCTATCGACCGAAAATCGGGCCTGTCCAGCCGAAACCGCACGGCCTGTTTATAGCCGGCGCGTTGTGGAAAAACTACTGTGGATGGCGGCCGATGAGGCCCCGAGCGCCTCATCGGCCGCGACGCGGTCAGTCGTGAGCGGCCGAGGCTGCGCCGGCGCCGGTCAGCGCCCGCACCTGGAGCTTGGCGAAGCGGTCCGGGTCGCTTTCCTTGGACAGCAGCGTGGCCACGACGGCGCACAGCAGGCCGAACGGTATGGAGACCAGGCCCGGGTTCTTCAACGGGAACCAGGCGATGTCGACGCCCGCGCCCAGCAGCGTGTCGTCGGCGCCGGACACGACCGGCGAGAACACGACCAGGCCGATCGCGCTGATCAGGCCGCCGTAGATCCCGGCCACCGCGCCCGCGGTGTTGAAGCGTTTCCAGAACAGGCTCAGCAGCAGCGTCGGCAGGTTCGCCGAGGCGGCCACGGCGAATGCCAGCGCCACCAGGAACGCCACGTTGAGGGTTTGCGCGAACACCGCCAGCACGATCGACACGGCGCCGACGCCGAAGGCGGCGATCCGGGCGACGTTGACCTCTTCGCGGTCGCTGGCCTTGCCGCCGCGCAGCACGCTGTTGTAG
>JBOGDN010000460.1:0-7089 GCA_050742995.1 Stackebrandtia sp.
GGTCACGGCCGCGGCCGTGACCGCGGAATTCGGTGTAGCTTCGATAGTGACAAGCGCGTCGCGAGACGCTAGGGTCTAGAGATCTCGAAAAGATAACGCGCGCGGCGCGGCAGGGTGAAGGGAGGGCGAATTCTTCCCGCGATCCCGCCGCGGGCAACGGCGTACGTCGACGAGGGCGCGGCGGCGCGAGCGGGGGATTTATCTCTGGTTCACCTAACTCCAGTGAACCCATGTGGTGATCAGTAGGAGGGTTCAGACGTGGAAATCGTCGTCAAGGGCCGAAACGTTGAAGTGCCAGATCACTACCGGCAGCTAGTGGGCGAGAAGCTGCAGAAGGTCGAGAAGTTCGACCACAAGGTCATTCGAATCGAAGTCGAGTTGCATCACGAGCCGAATCGGCGACAGCACGAGCAATGCCAGCGGGTGGAGATCACCTGCCGCTCCAAGGGTCCGGTCGTTCGCGCCGAAGCGTGCGCCAAGGACTTCCACACGGCCTTCGAAGCCGCCAGCAACAAGCTGGAAAGCCGGCTGCGCCGTTCGCACGACCGACGGAAAGTCCACCATGGACGCCGTACCCCGGTTTCGGTCAACCAAGCCCTGACCGTGCCCGCGGGGAGGTCGAACGGCACCAAGCCTGAACCGGCTCCGACGGTCGAAGACGTTGACCCCTATGACGGTCTCGTCGAAGAGCACCTTCCCGGCCGCATCGTCCGCGAGAAGGACCATCAGGGGGTGCCGATGACCGTCGACGACGCGTTGTTCCACATGGAACTCGTCGGCCACGACTTCTATCTCTTCCTGGACAAGGAATCCGGAAGGCCGAGCGTCGTCTATCGCCGCAGAGCGTTCGACTACGGCCTTATGCGACTGGAGATGTGAGGGGCCGCCGCGTGCAGGCAGGCGCGGCGTCCTAAAACTCCTCAAACCGACAAAACACCACGGTGGCGTCGTCGTGCCGCTTGCCGCGGACGTCTGCGACGCGCGCGTCTTCCTCGTGCGCTTCGCAGACGACGGCCTCAGGGCCGGCTTTGTCGGCCAGCGACATCACGTCGGCCCACCCGCGTCCATACCGATCGACCAGACGGGAAGCCCCGTCGGTCAGCAGCAGCGCGCTGGCGACGTCGGCGCGGCGCCGGCTGCCCGACAGCGCCCGCGCCGCGGCCTCCGGTTCGGTGCTGGCGACCCAGAATCCGTCGGCGTGGTTGCGCAGCCGGGCCACCGCGTCATAGGTGTAGCTGGGCAGATGCTCGACCCGGTCGTCGACGATCGCCTCGACGGCGCCGTCGGCCGTCCGCAGCGCCAGCGGAGAGTCCCCGAGCACCAGGTAGTCCACGGCGTCGCCGCGCAGACGCAGCAGCGTCGCCGTGCTGGAAGGCGAGTCCGGGTTGGACAGATCGCAGGCGCCGCCGTGGTCGTCGCGCACGCGAGCGATCGCCTCGGCGAGGATCTCGTCCAGTCCGCGATCCTCGCCGCCGAACAGCCCGGCCGCCAGCCGAGCGCACAAGCGTCCCGTCAGCCATGGCACGTCGTGGACGCACCCGCTGTCACGCCCGACCGGCTCGGTGCAGCCGTCCAGGACAGCCGCGAAGCTGGGCCCGACGATATAGGCGTCGTCGTTGACGCGACCCGGCTGCGGCCGGGTCGCCGCGCTGACCTCCACCTACAGCTCCTCGGGGAGCAGGCAGAACGCCACGTTGTCGACGCGTTTTCCGTCCATGCCCGGCCGCAGGCTGCGCTCGTAGCCCTCGCGTTTGAACCCGATGCGCTCCAGGACGGCCTGAGAGGCGACGTTGTCCGGATTGGTCCCGGCCGTCACCCGCGCCGCGCCGACGGACTCGAAGGCCCAGCGCGCCGCCAGCCGCACCGCGCGCGAAGCCATGCCCCGGCCGCGAAACTCCCGGTTCAGGGCGTAGCTGAGCATGACCTGCCCGGGCGGACCCATGCGGTTGTGCACGCCGACCTGGCCGGCGACGTCCCCGCTGACCGCGTCGACGATCACCATGTGAGCCGTGTGCCCGGCCAGCCACTGATCGGCCGAAGCGTAGCCGCACAGCCTCGCCAAAGACTCCCGCGTGGGCGGCTGCGCCGGGACGCTGTCCTGCCACACCTCCGGCAGGCTGCCGATCGTCAGGCAGGCGTCGACGTGCTCGGGCCCGAACGGGCGAAGCACCGCGACGCCGTCGCTCAGCTCGCCGCCCGGCAGGTCGGGAAGGTCGCGCGGCGTCGGGCCGGGCGGGTCGCCCGGCATCCGTGAGTAGACGACCATGTCGCAGCGTGGAGCCCGTTCCAGATCGCTCGCCGCGGGGTCGCGGATGTCGCTGCGGCCGCGCAGCACCCCGTCGCGGCTGAATCCGGCGCGCAGCGCGGCACGCTGGCTGGCGATGTTCGGGGTCGCGATCATCAGCTCCACGCGTTCGACCCCGTGCGCGATCAGGAAGTCCGCCGCGGCCGCGATCGCCGCGGCCGCCACGCCCTTGCCGCGCGCCCAGGGCGCCGTCCAGTAGCCGAGCTCGGCGACGGAGCCTTCTCCGCTGATGCGCGGCACGCCGATCACGCCGAGCAGCCGGTCGTCGGCGAGATCGGCGACGGCCCACTGCGCACGCCCGTCCTTCCACGCCTGCGGCGCCTGACGGGAGACGAAGTCGCCCGCCTGGTCGCGCGTGAAGGGGCTCGGCAGATAAGGCCACAGAAAGCGCAGCGTCTGCGCGTCGCCGCACGCCTCGACGACGTCGTCGACGTCGGAGTCGCGCAGCAGCCGCAGCCGCAGGTCCTTCGCGTCCCACTCCGTGACCGGGAAACGTCCCTCGCTCATTCATTTCCTCTCAGCTTTGAGCCCATCCAGCCGTCCGAACGCTCCCCGAAGCGAACCAGCTCGCCGTGCAGCGTGCCTTCGAAGACGAACCCGGCCTTGTCGGCCACGCGGCGGGAGCCGTCGTTGCCGACCATCGCCCTCCACACGACCCGCTCGACGTCCAGCTCCTCGAAAGCGTAAGCGCACACACGTCGCGTCGCCTCCGTCATGTAGCCCTTGCCGCGCGCCCACGGAGCGGTGTGAAAGCCGACCTCGGCGCTGCCGGGATCGCCGCCGTGGTTCAGCCGCAAGTCGACGCTGCCGCAGTAGCGGTCGTCGGCGTCGGCCATGACGAAGACCGCCTTCTCGCCGCGCCTCCAACCGTCCTCGGCGAAACGCAGGAAGCCCTCGGCGTGCTCGCGCTCGTAGGGACGCGGGATCGTGGTCCAACGCTGCATCTCGGCGTCCTGGCAGGCCTTGTAGATCGCGTCGAGATCGGTTTCGCGAGCCGGACGCAGGCTCAGCTCCGGCAGCTCGGTGTCCAGGATCGGCTGCGGGCGGCAGAACACCGCGGCGCGCGTGCGCTCGCGCGCGTAGCCCTCCGGCGGGTCGTCGAGGTCGCGCAGCTCGCCGGACAGCATGGCGGCGACCCACTCGTCGACGGGCTCGCCGCGCTGCTCCTCCCCGGAGCGGGCCACGCCCTCCATCCGGAAGCCCAGCCGCAGCGCGATCAGCCGCGACACGTGGTTGCCGACCTTGGCTCCCCAGCTCAGCCGCGTCGCGCCCATGTCGTCGAAGGCGAACGCCGCCGCGCGGCGACAGGCCCGCAGCGCGATCGTCTGCCTCCTGACCCGCGGCGCGGTCACGTACACCACCTCGACCTCGCCGGGGCCGCGGCGAATCAGCCCCGCGGTGCCGACCGCCGCGTCGGCGGCGTCGGCGATCACCCAGCGGGGCGAGCCTTCCTCCCACGACTTGGCGCACAACCCCACGTACGCGTCGCGATGTTCCGCGTCCCAGGGGCTGGGGACCAGCGTGTACGCCACAGTCTCGGGGTCGTTGAAGATGCGGCTGAGCGCGTCGAGGTCGCGTTCTTCCGGGGGCCGCAGCGTCAGCGCGGGCAGGATCTCGCCGTCCGACGTATCCTCGGCGTCGATCGTGAGTTTCACCGGTTCCATCTTCACGAGCATGCCCTGACCGGCGCCGCCCGCCAAGCGGTTTTCGAACTCACGCCGTCGCGGGCGGCGTGACGGCGTGCACGTACGATGGGACGCCAGGACGTCCATAGGAGCACTGACAGCACCGTGTCAATATTCGAGAAGCTGCTGCGCGCCGGCGAAGGTCGCGAGCTGAAACGACTCAATAAAAAGGTCGTACACGTCAACAATCTGGAAGACGTGTACGCGGAATACACCGACGCGGAGTTGCGCGAGGAGACCGACGACTTCAAACGCGAGATCGAGGAAGCGCGCGAAGGAATCGACGACCCCGACAAGCAGCGCGAAGCCGAGGACAGAAAGCTCGAGGAGCTGCTTCCCGCCGCGTTCGCGACGGTGCGCGAGGCCGCCAAGCGCGTGCGCGGTATGCGCCACTACGACGTGCAGCTCATGGGCGGCATGGCGCTGCATGACGGCTTCATCCCCGAGATGAAGACCGGCGAGGGAAAGACCCTGGTGGCGACGCTGCCGTCGTACCTCAACGCTCTGACCGGCCGAGGCGTGCACGTCATCACCGTCAACGACTATCTGGCCCAGCGCGACGCGGAGTGGATGGGGGAGATCCACCGCTTCCTGGGAATGACCGTGGGCGTGGTCGTCGGAGGGCAGAGCAGCGTCAAGCGCCGCGAGGCCTACCGCTGCGACATCACCTACGGGACGAACAACGAATTCGGGTTCGACTATCTGCGCGACAACATGGTCCGCAAGAAGGCCGACCGCAGGCAGATCGGCCACAACTTCGCCATCGTCGACGAGGTCGACTCGATTCTCATCGACGAGGCGAGGACGCCGCTGATCATCTCCGGCCCGGTCGACGACGACCAGAAGTGGTACGGGGAGTTCTCGCGCTACGCCGAGCGGATGCAACGCGACAAGCACTATGAGGTCGACGAGAAGAAGAACAACATCGCCGTCACCGAGGCCGGCGTGGAGTTCGTCGAGGACCGCCTCGGCGTGGACAACCTCTACGCGAACGCCAACTCGCACCTGGTGAGCTACCTCAACAACGCCATCAGCGCCAAAGAGCTCTACAAGAACGACCGCGAATACATCGTCACCGAGGACGGCGACGTGAACATCGTCGACCAGTTCACCGGTCGAATCCTCGCGGGGCGTCGTTTCAACGGCGGACTGCACCAGGCGATCGAGGCCAAGGAAAGGGCCTCCAACAACAAGGTCGCCATCAAGCAGGAAAACCAGACCATGGCGTCGATCACCCTGCAGAACTACTTCCGGCTCTACCGCAAGCTGGCGGGCATGACCGGCACGGCGATGACCGAGGCCGGCGAGTTCAACAAGGTGTACAGCGTGGGCGTGGTGGAGATCCCCACCAACCTGCCGATGATCCGCGCCGACGAGACCGACGTCGTCTACAAGACCGAAGAGGCCAAGTTCCAGGCCGTCGTCGAAGACATTGTGGAGCGTCACGAGATGGGCCAGCCGGTGCTGGTGGGCACCGTCAGCGTCGACAAGAGCGAACTGCTTTCGAACATGCTGCGCAAGCAGGGCGTCAAGCACTCCGTCCTCAACGCGAAGTTCCACGCCCAGGAAGCCGAGATCGTCGCCCTGGCCGGGCGCAAGGGCGCGGTCACCGTGGCCACGAACATGGCCGGTCGAGGCACCGACATCAAGCTGGGCGGCGACCCCGAGCACATGGCCGCCGCCGAGCTGCGTCGTCGCGGCGTGGACGAGGCCGACGAGGACAAGTACGCCGAGGAGTGGGAGACCGCTCTGAAGAAGTGGACCGAGGAGTGCGAGGCCGAGGGCGAGGAGGTTCGCGAAGCCGGCGGGCTTTACGTGCTCGGCACCGAGCGCCACGAGTCCCGCCGCATCGACAACCAGCTGCGCGGCCGCTCCGGTCGGCAGGGCGACCCGGGCGAGTCGCGGTTCTACCTGTCGCTGCGCGACGACCTGATGCGCAAGTTCAACTCGGCCGCGGTCGAGGCGCTGATGGTGCGGATGAACATGCCCGACGACATGCCCATCGAGAACAAGATGGTCACGCGCATGATCCGCAGCGCGCAGGGGCAGCTTGAAGGGCAGAACGCCGAGCAGCGCAAGAACATCCTGCAGTACGACGAGGTCATGAACGACCAGCGCAAGGTCGTCTACGCCGAGCGCGACGACGTGCTCGAGGGCGCGGACGTCAGCGACCAGGTGTCGCACATGATGGACGACGTGGTCGTGTCCTATGTGAAGGGCGCCACCGACGAGGGCTACACCGAGGACTGGGACCTCGACAAGCTGTGGGGCGCCTTCAAGCAGCTATACCCGATCGGCATAACCGTCAAGGAGGTCGAGAAGGCCGCCGGCGGGCGCGAGGGGCTCGACGCCGAGACGATCGTCGAAAGCGTGCAGGAGGACATCCACAAGGTCTACGAGGCGCGCGAAGAGGAGATCGGCGCCGAGCGCATGCGCGACGTCGAGCGCGAGGTGCTGCTGGCCGTCGTCGACGACAAGTGGCGCCGCCACCTTTACGAGATGGACTACCTCAAGGACGGCATCCGACTGCGAGGCTACGCCCAGCGCGACCCGGTGGTGGAGTACAAGCGCGAGGGCTTCGAAATGTTCTCGATCATGATGGACGGCATCAAAGAGGACACGGTCCGCTCGCTGTTCAACTTGGACTTCAACCGCGTGGAAGCCGAGGAAGAGGCCGCGAAGCAGGCGTCGAAGAAGAAGGGCCGCAAGCCCAGCCCGAGCTCCTCGTCGATGACGACGGTGACCGCGCGCAGGCGGGCCCCCCAGATCGACCCGGACAAGCTGGAGTACAGCGCCCCGACGCTCGACGGCGAGACCGGCGGAGTGCAGGTCAGCCGCGGCGGCGGCGTGCCAGAGGCGCTGCGCGGCGGAACGCGCAAAACCGGACCGTCCTCGAAGACGGCCACCGGCGGCAAGCAGCCCTCACCCGGGCAGCGAGTCGGCAGCAATCCTTCGCGCAACGCCGAATGTCCCTGCGGCTCCGGCAAGAAGTACAAGCGCTGCCACGGCGCGCCCGGCGGGGGAAGTCTCGACTGAGACGACCCTAGGGCCGCGTGCATAGGCAAGGCGTCGGACGCGACGTAGCGTGAGTCCCCTGAC
>JBOGDN010000461.1:0-8314 GCA_050742995.1 Stackebrandtia sp.
GCACCACATAGACCACAATGGTGACGACCATGGCGGTGACGGTGTTTCGCAGCAGCAGACCGGCCGCGACTCCGACGCCGAAAGCCAATCCGGTGAGTCCCATCAGGATAGGGCCGTGGGTTTCGTATGCCGGGGTGTTCATCAAAGAGAAGGACCAGTAGTCCGTCGTGGACAGCTCTAGTCTCGTCGCCGCGGTGAGCACGCCGACGACGGTCATCGCGGCGAGGAGCGGGACGCCGGCCATCGCCCGCTTGGTCGCCAGCCAGCGGGTGCGGCCGACCGACTGCGTCGCGGCGAAGACATGCGTGCCGCGTTCGATCTCCCGAGCGAACAGCGGCGCTCCGGCGAACATGCCGAGCAGCGCCGGCGCGCAGAACATCGCCAACTGGTGCCAGGGGTTGATGTTCTTTAGGGACGCTTCGTCTACGGCGGGCGTGAACGAGGTGTCGAGCAACGCGAACGCCGCCACGGCGACGACGGGAGCGAGGACCGCCAAGGTGACCAGCACTTGAGCGCGCTGCTGGCGCCAAACGACCCAGGTCATGCGGCCACCGAAGTATTTCGGACGTGTCGACGAACGTCAGCGCCAAGTGGACGTTTGCGCACGACGGCTCCTTCGACGCGGACGACCCCGTCGCGCTGCCGATGCAGGTCGTCCGTTTCGATCCCGGACTCGACGAGGACAACACCGCGCCCGGAGGCGTGGCGCACGAAGTCGCCGTCGACGTGCGGCGAAACCCCGGTGCGCCCGACGCGGGCGTCGAATCGCTGAAGGTCGAGGTCTCCTACGACTCTGGAAAGACCTGGCAGGAGGCGGAAGTCCAAGACGGGCAAATGAGTCTGGAACATCCCGACTCCGGGTCGGTGTCCCTGCGGGCGACTGTCGTCGACGAGGCCGGAGGTTCCGTCGAACAGGCCATAGTAGACGCCTATCGGCTGCGCTGAGTCGCGGCTCGGCGGGCGGGGCGCTTCAACAGGGAGGAACCGTCCCGCCCGCCGTGCGCGTCACAGCGTCTCGATCACCGGCGGCGACACCTTTTCGGCGAAGGCGCACGCTCGGGTCGTCCGGGCCAGACAGCCGCGGGTCTTCATCAAGGCCGAGTAGTAGTCGATGTACATGAACCCGTACGTCTCGCCGCGCGCGAAGGCGTGCACCTGGATCGCCTCGTGCCACACCTCGAACGCGTCGTCGGAGATCGGCACGTACATGGACGGTGCGAAACCCTCCTGGTCCTCCCAGTTCTCGGCGTACGCGAATCGCGTGACGCCGTGCCTGGGCAGATCGTGGTCCATCGGCAGTCCGGCGTAGAAGCGTGCCTGCTCGGCGATCGTCGAGGCGTTGTGGTGATCGGTGTGGATGGACTTGTTCCAGTGGGCGACGATCACGTCGGGCTTCAGTTCCCGAACGACGTCGGCCACCTCGAGATAGACATCCTGAGTAGACGGCAGGAACCCGTCGGAGTAGTCGAGCACGATGAACTTGGCGCCGATCTGCTCGGCGAACGTGCGACCCTCCTCGATCTTCTGCTCCTTGTACTCGTCGGGAGGCAGCTCGGGGTGTCCGCGTTCACCCGGAGTCAGCGCCAGCAGGCAGGTCTGGTGCCCGGCGAGCTTGGCCGCCGCCAGCCACGGCCCGGCCGTCAAATCCATGTCGCCGATGTGCGCGCCGATCGCGAGGTAGGTCTTTTCGCTCATGACTTGAGGCCTCATTTCATTCCGCTGAGCATCAAGCCGCGGATGTAGTACTTCTGAAGCAGCAGAAAGACGACAAGCACCGGAAGCGTGCTGACGACAAGCCCGGCCATGACGATCGGCTGGGTCAAACTCGGGTCCAAATAGCTTTGCAGCAGCTGGATGCCCACCGGCAGCGTCATCAGATCGGGGTTGACGGTCGACACCAGCAGCGTCCACACGTACTCGTTCCACACGCCCACGAAAGTCAGCAGGCCCAAGGTGATCAGCGCGGCCTTGGTCTGCGGCACCACCACGCTCCACCAGATCCGCAGCTCGCCGGCGCCGTCGATCCGGGCGGCTTCGAGCATCTCGTCCGGTATCGTCACAATGAACTGTCGCATCAGGAATATTCCGAAGCCGGAGACCAGGAACGGCAGAAACAGCGCGCCGTACGTGGTCATCATGCCGCCGTACCCGCCCTCGCCGAGCAGGTTGTTGCCGCCAACGCCCGGCCAACGCGACAGGATCAGGAAGTTGGGGATCAAGAAGAGGAACGGCGGGAACATCATGGTGGACAGCACGAACCGGAACAGCACCGCACGGCCCTTGAATCGCAGCTTCGCCAGCGCGTAGCCGGCCATGCTGGACGTCAGCAGCACCGAGAACACCGCCGTGGTCGTCATCAGCACGCTGTTGCCGAAAAGCCGGGGCATGTCCAATTGCGAAAACGCGGCTTCGTAGTTGGCGACGCCGAAGTCTTCGGGCAGGAAGCGGTACGGCAACGTGCCGAACTCGCCCGGCCCCTTGAACGACGTGAAGAGCATGTCGAGGAACGGCACGACCATGATCACCGCCCCGACGGCGACCAGCAGGTGTGAAAACCACGGGAACTTGCGGGGTCTCATGACGTCTCCTCGCCCTTGCGGCGGAAGAACCACAGCTGAAGCAGCGTGACGACGAAGATGATCGCGAACAGCACGAGCGCCATGGCGCTGGCCGCGCCCCACGCCCCGAACTTGAACGCCTGCTGATACATCTCGAATCCGGCGACGTTGGTGGCGTTGGCGGGGCCGCCGTTGGTCATCACGATGATCAACGCGAAGGACTGCAGGGCCGCGATGAACTGGACGATGGTCACGAAAAGCAGTGTGGGTCGCAGCAGCGGCAGCGTGAGGTGCCAGAACTCGGTCCACGCGCCGGTTCCGTCGAGCTGGCCCGCCTCGTAATAGGTCTCGGGGATGGCCTTGAGTCCGGCGGTGAGGATCAAGATCGCCGCGCCGAGCGACGCCCAGGCCTGGACGACCACGACCGACGGCAGCGCCGTGCCCGGCTCGGCGAGGAACCGCACCGACGGGATTCCAAGCGCGTTGAGGACGCCGTTGACGAGCCCGCCGCCGGGGTCGTAGAGGTACTTCCAGACGTTGCCGACCGCGACCACTGTGGTCACCAGTGGCAGGAAGTACAGCGTCCGCCAGAAACCCTGGAAACGCAGCCGGTTGATGGCGTGCGCCAGCGCGACGGACGCGACGAGAGCCAGCGCGACCGAGCCGAACGCGAACAGCAGCGTGTTAGCGAGGATCGGCGCCATAAACGACGAGGAGGGCCGCAGGACGTCGGCGAAGTTGTCGGCGCCGACGAACTCGATCCGGTTCAGGTCGAAGCCGCTCCACGACGACAGCGACAGCGCGATCGCGAACAGCAGCGGAAGCACCAGGAAGATCGCGAAGAACAGCAGCGACGGCGACAGGAACGCCCACGCCGCCCAGCTCTGGCGGCGGCGGAACCGACTGAGCGCGTTGGGGGAGGCGGCAGTGCTCATCGGATTAGGGCCTGTGTGAGGGTCCTCTTCCGTCGCGAGCGGCCTCCAGGCGGCGACGGCTTGCGAAGCGTCGTCGTTTCGAGTTTTCTCGCAAGGCGGAGGTGCGTGTGCATCCCGGTGTTGGATGCGGAAGTGCCGACGACGCCGCGAGGCGCCGCCTGGTGGACGCGCAGCAGGAAACGGGATCTCATTACAGGCCCTTAATCCCGTCGCAGCGTGGCGTCGGCCTGGGCGGCGGCTTCGGACAGCGCCTCGGAGACCGACTGCTGTCCGGTCCACACCGACTCGATGCTGCCCTGGAGCGCGGTCTTCATCTCCTGGCCGTGGCGCGGATTGGGCTCGGCGAGCGCGTACTCCAGGGCGGCGACGAACGGGTCGTAGTTGGGGTCGTCGACGGTCCCGGTCAGCGCCTCGCTGTCGGAGGTGCGGCCCGGTATCGTGCCCAGCGAGAACTGGAAGCCGCCCATCGGCGTGGCCCCGCCGTCGGACGGCTCGGCGTTGAGCCAGCGCAGGAACTCCCACGCCTCGTCTTGCTTTTGGCTGGCGGAGTTGACGCCGGCGAAGTACCCGTAGGCCAGCGAGCCGCGGTCGCCTTCGTCGGGTCCGGGTATTGGGGCGACTCCGACGTCGTCGTAGTCGTCGCCCATGGTGGCTTTCAGGCTTCCGATCCACCAGCCCGCGTTGATCGTCATCGCGGTCTTGCCGCTGGGGAACTCTTGCAGCACGTTGGCGGCCGGGTCGGCGACTCCGTCGTCGATCATTCGCTGTTGCAGCGCGAGCGCGGCACGACCCTGCGGCGAGTCGAAGCCGGTCACGTCGCCGTCCATATAGTTGCCTCCGGCCGCCTGCAGAAGCGACGCGAAGGGGTGCACGACCGCGGAGTCCCAGCCGCTGGTCAGCCCGAATCCGGCGACGTCGACGTTGCCGCCCGAATCGAACGTCGTCGTGGCGTTCGCCGCCTTCTCCAGTTCGTCCCAGGTCGCGGGCGGTCGGTCGATTCCGGCCGCTTCGAGCAGTCGCTTGTTGTAGTAGAGGGCGTAGGTCTGCACCTCGGTCGGATAGCCGATGATCTCGCCGTCTACAGTGACCGATTCGGCGGCCGCCGCCGAATAGTTGTCCCGCACGTCGGAGGCGACGTCGGCGGGCGCGTCGGCGAGCACCTGGGACTGGGCGAGCTGGCCGCCCCACAGGCTGTAGGCGTGGACGATGTCGGGGGCCTGACCGCCGCTCTGCCGCACCGTGACGGTCTGCAGCAGCTCGTCGTAGGACACCGCCTGGGTCTCGACCTGGACGTCGGGGTTGGCGCCGTTCCACTCGTCGACCAGCTCCTGGAGGCCGGACTTGAGCGGATCGTTGCCGTAGTGGGTCAGGATCGTCAGGGTGTCCTTCGGCCCGTCGGCGAAGCCGCTCGTCGTGCACGCCGAGGTCCCGAACAGCAGGATCGCCGCGAGAACTAGGCCGCGCACGGCCGCGCCGCGTCTCATGAGCCCTCCTCTTGCGGCTGTAGCCAGGCCCGCATGACGTCGAAGACTCGAGTGGTCGTAAAGCCGGTCTTTCGGTACAGGTGTCCTGCCGGCGTCTGCTCACCGCTCCACAGGAACCAGGCGCTGTGCGCGCCTAGCGCCCGCATTCGCTTCAGCGACAGGTGAAGCAGGGCTTCGCCGATGCCCAGGCCGCGGCGCTCGGAGACCACCGCGAACGGTCCGAATCTGTCGACGACGCCTTCGTAGGCGCCGCACATGCCCCAGCCGATGACGCCGCCGCCGGGCGCGCGGGCGACCACGATGCGGTCGAGCGGCAGGCCCGAGCGGGCGGCGTCGCGGATCGCCCGCGCCCAGTCGGGGTTGAGTTCGCAGGCCAGCCGCAGCAGCGGGACCAGCTCGTCGTCGCGGGGGCTGCCGAAGGAATAGCCGGCAGCGCGCAGGCCGGCGAGATTGTCGCCGACCTTGTCGGGGACGACGTGGTCTGTCAGCGGCAACGCCATGGCCGAGGCCTGGTAGAGCGTGCGAAAGCCCAGGTCCTCCAGGAGCGCGGCGGCCTCCGGGTACCGGCGGCGATCCAGGCCGGGGAGGATGTAGTTCGGCGTGTAGGGGGAGAAGTGAACCTCGCCGCAGCCTCGGGCGCGCAGCCAGTCCATGGCGTCGCGCAGCAGCCGCCGACCCAGGCCGGTGCGGCGCCGCCGCGGGTCGACGAAGAAGAACGGCAGCCAGCCGCGCTCGGGTTCGAGGTCGTCGGCGACCATCGCGACTCGCCGGCGCACGGCGTAAGCCGCGGCGACGACCTCGTCTCCGTCCCGGACGATCCGCAGGCCGTCGGGGTCGAAGTTGGCGTCGAGCAAGACGAGGTTGCGGAACCGGTCGACGGTGATCGGGTCGCCGGGGAGGCTGCGGTTCCACAGCTCGACCAGCGGCTCGCCGAGGCCGACCTCGAAACCGGTGATGACAGCCATGACGGAAAGCTCCTCGCGTAGCCGGCGATTGGTTGGAAAACTACCAACGTCGCGCGATCACGTCAATGATTGTCTTAACGGCCGGACCGGCCGGCCGTCAGCGCCGCCTGCGCGCGGGCCTGTCCGGGTGAACCGTCAGGTGCGTCGTGGTCAGCGCCTCGACCGTGGCGTCGTACGAGCGCTGCGCGACTCCCAGAAAGACGCAGTCGACCACGGCCAGCTGCGCGAGCCGGCTTGCCATCGCGCCGGAGCGGAATCGGGTCTCCCGCACCTGGGTGGTGATCGTCAAGTCCGCGTGCGCGGTCAGCGGCGAGTGCGGGTAGTTGACGATCGCGACGGTCGTCGCCCCGTGCTCGCGGGCCACTCGCAGGCACTCGACCACCTCGGCCGTCTCGCCGGTGTGCGACAGGCCGACCGCGACGTCCTCGCCGGTCAGCAGCGCCGCCGTGCCAAGCGCCAGATGCGAATCCGGTATCGCCAGGGCGACCCGGTCGATGCGCAGCAGCTTGTGCTGCAGGTCCTGCGCGGCGAAGGCGCTGGCGCCCATGCCGAACAGGCTGATGCGCCGCGCGTGCGACAGCGCCGCGATCGCCTCGTCCAGTTGCGCGAGGTCAAGGTTGTCCACGGTTTCCTGAATGGCGAGGATGTCGGCGGAGGCGACCTTCTTCACCACGTCTTCCAGCGAGTCGTCGCGGTCGATGTCGGTGCCCGGCGCAAGAGTCTCGGCGTCGTCGGCGGCGCCGGCGCCCAGTTCGGAGGCGATCGCCAGGCGCAGCTCCGGGTAGCCGCGGAATCCGGCCCGCCGGCAAAACCGCACCACCGTCGTCTCGGACGTGGCGACCTGCCTTGCCAGTTCGGTGATGGTCGTAGACACCACAAGCGACGGACGTGCCACGATGGCGTCGGCGACCCGGCGTTCGGCGGGCGCCAGCGTGGGGGACAGGCCCCGGATATGCGGCACGACCCCGCCGCGGGGACGTGTGTTGCGCTCGGTGTTGTCGGCCATGACGGCTTTTCGCCCCTTGATCGTCAGTCGTACAGCAGCGCGTCCGCGCCGACCCAGTCTGCGGGACAGGAGACGCCGGCCGCTTCGAGCAACTCCGCCGGATCCCGTCTGGCGTCGAGCCCGAGGCGAAGCGAGTCGCCGCCCCACAGCAAGTCAACGGCGTGCCGCGGCCCGGAGTGCTCGGCGCCGGCGTCGGCGGCGCGATCGCGCCAGGCGAAGTCGTCCGGATACAACACGCGCAGCGAGTACAGCATGGCCAGCGTCGTGGACACCGGCGCGAAGGCCTCGCGGTCGTGCACGTGGAGCTGGACGCCTCGCACGGTCCGCCCGGCGTATTTGTGGAACGTCGGGGCGAAGGACACGTCGCGAAACCGCACGCCGGGCAGGCGCTGTTCGTTCAGCTTCCGCGCCAAGCGGGCGTCCACGTAGGGCGCGCCGATCAGCTCGAACGGGCGGGTGGTGCCGCGGCCTTCCGACAGGTTCGTGCCTTCGAACAGGCCGGTTCCCGAATACGCCAGCGCGCTGTCGAGCGTGGGCATGTTGACCGACGGCATCACCCAGGGCAGGCCGGTCTGGTCGGCGAAGTGCGAACGGCGCCACCCCGTCAGGCCGACGACGTCGAGTTCGGCGGGCCGGCCGGCTTCTGCGGGGATCGCCTCGGCGTTGAAGTGCCGCGCCAGTTCTCCCACGGTCAGTCCGTGCCGGATCGGTATCGACGCCCGTCCCACGAAGCTTGCGGCGGCGACGTCGAGCAGCGGCCCCTCCGCGGCAAGTCCGCCGATCGGATTCGGGCGGTCCAGGACGACGAACCGCACGCCGGTGCGCGCCGCGCTCGCCAGCAAGTCGTACATCGTCCACACGTAGGTGTAGAACCTGGTTCCAATGTCCTGCAGGTCGTACAGCAACGTGTCGACGCCGGAACTGGCTACGAGCGCGTCGAGATCGGCGCCGCTGTGCCGGTAGGTGTCGAAAAGCGGCAGTCCGCTTTCACCGTCGAGATCGTCCGGTTCGCTCTTGCCCGCCTGAGTGGTGCCGCGCAGGCCGTGCTCGGGTCCGAACAGCGCCGTGAGCGCAACGCCGGCTTCCCGCAGCGAGGCGACCGTGGTGCGCAGGTCCGGCAGCACCCCGGTGTAGTTGGTGACCAGGCCGATCCGGTCTCCGCCGACGAGCGACGGGTCGGCGCGCACCCGTTCCGCGCCGGTGCGAGTCGGCGCGGCGGGTTGATTCACGGCCGATTTCCCTTCGACGCCGGAAAAGCAACGCGTTGATAAATTACCGACCATCTACGGAAACGTCAATAACTCACCGCTTCTGCCATCGTTGCGGGTGCGCGGGTGCGCGGGTGCGCGGGTGCGCGGGTGCGCGG
>JBOGDN010000462.1:0-5974 GCA_050742995.1 Stackebrandtia sp.
GGTAGGCGCCGACGAGGAGCGCGATCACGCCGACGGCCACCGCGACGTTGCGGCGCCGGCGCGCGCGCAGCCGCAGCCCCTCGTCCCAGGCTTCGTCGGCCAGCGACAGCGCGGTGTCGACGGATCCGACCTCGAGGTCGGGATCGGGATCCTCGACGCGCCACAGCGTGTTGGCCTCCGACTCGATCGCGTTGAGCAGAAAGCGGTGCGGGTCGTCGGCGCGTGCCAGCCGCCATCGCTGCGCCGTCCTCGCCAAAGCCTTGCGCATCAACAGGCGCGACGTCGACGGGTCGCCCACCGCGAGGTTGGACGCGTAACGCAGGTCAGATTCGGCGGCGGCGACGAATGCGACGAACTCCTCGTAGTCGGTGTTGGCAGCCATGATGCCTCCGGCGGGACGGCTCTATCTCATCGTCGCCTATCGATGAAATCCGCGCCAACTCGAACCGTTGCATTCGCATAACAAGATGCGCGTCCTACAATTTCTTCTCGTAGTTGACGTCGGTGGTCCACCGCGAAAATCCGGCCCGGGTGTACAGGCGCACGGCGGCGACGTTCGACTCGTCGACGTACAGCATCACCGTGTCCAGGCCCTTGCCGCGCAGGTGCCGCAGTCCCGCCAGGGTCAGCACCCCTCCCAGCTTCAGCCCCTGCGCTTCGGGGTGCACGCCGAGGACGTAGATCTCGCCGATGGCCGCAGTGCCCGAGCCGTGCACCTTCGTCCAGTGAAACCCGAGGATCTCGGCGTCGTCCACCCGCTCGGCGAGCAGCAGACCCGTGGGGTCGAACCAGTCCTCTCGCTCCCGCATCGCCACGTCGCGCAGCGTCCAGCCGCCCTGCTCCGGATGGTCGGCGAAAGCCGCGTTGTTGACCGTCAGGAGCTTCTGCTCGTCGCGTCCGGGCGCGAAGGCGCGGATCCGGACGCCGTCGGGCGCGGCGGCCTCCGGCTCGTTGTCGCCGAGGTGTCGCCGCATCTGCCACAGCACCCGCGAGCGGGTGTACTCGCGGCGGTGCGCCAGCGCCAGCGCGCCCGGATGATCGCCGTGCGCCCAGATGTGAATAGACGCGCAGTCCTGTTCGAGCGCGCGCTCCTCTGCCGCCGCGAGAATCCCGCCCCCGAGCCCCGCGTTGCGCCGCATCGGGTGCACGGTCATCTCGGCGGACGCCTCGGCGCCGGAGATGTCGACGTAGGCGTATCCGACCAATTCCGCGGACGCCTCGCGCGACAGCACATGAAAGGCCGGGCCGTCGGCGCCGTGTCGCAGATTCAAGACCGTCTGCTCTCCAAGCGCCGCCAAACCGTCGGCGCCGGCGCTCACCTCGGCCAATTTGATGATCTCGGCGACAGTTTCGGGCTCAAGACGTTCGTAGATTTCCACCCCGACACGGTACGTCCGGCTGAATCTCAGGTATTTGACACGTCTAGTGCAACCGGTTTTACATCCGGCGCGTGATGATGGATGTGACAGTCAAATCGGCGCCTGAAGCCGAGGCGACTGCCGCGATCGGGACCGAGCGCCGTGCCGGGGCGCTCGGTCCTTCTATTTTCGCCTTTTCGGCTGAGAAGCCGGGGCGCCGCCGTCGTCACCAGACGCCGGCGCCGGCGTGGGCGAGCGTGGCGACCGACGTGGCCACCAAGCCCCCCAGCAGGATTTGACGAAATCGCGCCGCGTCTATTCGGTGAAAAAGTCGATTCCCGATCCACGAGCCCGCGGCGATCGCGGGCAGCCCCACGGCGGCCAGCAGCAGCGTCTGCACGGAGACGACTCCCGCCAGACTGAAGCCGACAAGCGTGACGACCCCGTTGACCGCGAATATCGCGGCCATAGAGGCGCGAAAGGTTCGGGGCGACAGGTTCTTCGCCTGCAGGACGGCCACGAGCACCGGCCCGTTGGTTCCGGTCATGGTCGACAAGACTCCCGAAAACGCGCCCGCGGCGTACACGCGCCCCGACCCGCCGCGCAGCCGCCATCGCCGCCACACCAGCACAGTGCATCCCACCACGATCAGGGCGATGACGCCGGTCATCACCGGTTCCGGCGTCACAAGCAGCACGGCAAGTCCCACGGGCATCCCGACGAATGCCGGGATCACCAGCTGCCACACCGGACGCCACGACACGTGAGTGCGCTCGACGGCGAGCATCCCCGCGGTCAGGGGCAGACCGACGATGCCCACCGCCACCAGCGCGGTCTCGGGATTCGTCATGATCGTCATCGCCGGGATCGCCACCAGCGCGAATCCGAAGCCCGACACCGCCTGCGCCGACGCGGCGACGGCGAAGAGCGCGAATGTGAGCAGGTAAAGGGTCATGACCGTCCCAGGGGCCGCTGAAATCGCGACGCTACACGGGGGTTCGCGCGCGCGGACCGGCTCGGCGGTCTCGTGCGTCGTCGGTCACGGCGTCGACGCCTCGGCGCTCGCGGGTTCGGATCGGTCGCGGCGGATGGGCAGCGGACGCCAATACGTGACGCGGCGCCACAGCCATTCCAGCGGGCCGTAGCCGAATTCCCGCAGCCACAGCGGGCTCCACGCGGCCTGCGCCAGCAGGATCGCCGCGCCGAGCGCGGCGGACGTTCCCCAGGCGTCGGAGTCCCGCAGGCCGAGCGCGGCGCCAAGCGGAACGAACAGCAGCGTGGCGGCGATGTAGTTCGTCAACGCCATGCGGCCCATCGGGGCCAGGACGGCCGAAAGCGCCGTGCCGATGCGCGGGCGAAGTGCGGCCAGCAGGAAGACGCAGGCGTAGACGCCGGCGACGGCCGTGGAGAAAAGCACGCCGAGCCGCAGGGAGACCGGCTCCGGGAGGCCGCGTGCGATCGGCCAGTACGCCGCCGCCGCGACGGCCGAAAGCGCCAGTGCGGTCGCCGCGAGCTGCCTGCGGCGGCTTTCCAGCGTCTGGGGCACGTCCAGCTGCGCCAGGGCGAACCCGAGCGCGAACAGTCCCGGCAGCATGCCGAACCCGCCGAGGCCGGCGAGCACGCCCGCCGACAGCAGTACGCCCGAGACCGCGACGTTGACCTTTGCCGGGGCGTAACTCAGCGGCAGCAGCACCGCCATGCCCGTGATCGCGTACGGCAGCAGCACCTCGCCGGGCTGCAGCAGGTGGTGCAGCGCCCCGATCGCGGCCAGGGCGAGCATGCGTCGCGCAAGCAGCGTGCGCGCGTCGTCGCCGCGAGCGGCCGCCGTGCGCAGGAAGACGCCGAAGCCGACGCCGAACAGCAGGCAGAAGATCGGGTAGAACTTGCCGTGGACGAACAGCCGCAGCGTCGCGGGCGCGTCGGCGATCGCGTCCATCATGCCCAGCGTCTGGGGGATGTTGACGAAGACGATGCCGCACAGCGCCAGCCCGCGCAGCGCGTCGACGACGCGGATGCGTCCGTGCTTCAGCGGCGTCTCGTGCGACATGGAGACCGCCCCCGATCTGTCGCGCGACGGCGACCGAGGCTCAGCTCAGGGCGTCGGCGGCGGCCGGGTCGCAGTCGCGCAGGAACTGGGCGCAGCGGGCGGCTTCGTCGGCTTCGCCGATGTCGGAGGCGGCCAGGCTGAGGCGGTGCAGCGCGGTGAGAAAGCCGCGGTTCGGCTTGTGCGACCACGGGACCGGACCGTGTCCCTTCCAGCCGCTGCGCCGCAGCTGGTCGAGCCCGCGGTGGTAGCCGGTGCGGGCATAGGCGTAGGCGGCGAGATCCTCGCCGGCCTCGCGCGCCGCTCCGGCGAGGCCTGCCCAGGCGGCGCAGTACGTCGGGTAGCGGCGGGCCGCTTCGGCGGGACCGTGCTCGACGAGGATCGCGCGCTGCTCCGCGTCGTCGGGAAGCAGGGTCTGCGGAGGCTCAGGCATGAGGTTGTGCAAGGGCATGGACGCCTACTCCTTGTCTCGGGCGGTGAAGCGGATGTAGGCAGACAGTGTGTCAGGCGGCTGTGAGTGTCGCATAGCTGACGCCCGGGGAGTGATTTATCCGACGAAAGATCACACGGCCGGACATTTCGACAAATCTAAAGATGAAAATTCTTAATAGACCTTCGAGATCGTAGCCGCCCGCGGATACAGTCGGGTCACATTCGGAGCCAAAAGGGCTGGCCAGGACGTCGAAATAAGCGAATACTTGCAAATCCGCGTGTGTTGTATTGAGCGGATTGAGGTGATGAGGCCCCATGACGTACCACCCCGAGGGCGCCGAGCACGCACTTGTGGACAACGTGCTCGCCGCCATTGAAGAAGACGCCCCCGACGCCGAGGCCGTCGCTCGAGGGCTTTCCGACGTCTCCGAGGCCGTGCTCGAGAAAAACGCCGACCGGCTGTCGGAGGTGCTGCTGTGGGCCGACCCGCCCATGTCGATGCGGATTCTCCACACGCTTCCCGCCGCCTTCACACGCCGGCACGTCGACAACTACCTCTACTACCTCAACAACACCGCCAACGCCGGGTTCGCGGCCGGCGCGTTCGTCGTCTTCAAGGCCCGCAGCGCCCACCGCACCAACCTCATGGAGCACAACCTCGACAAGGCACTGTGGAAGTGGATGCGCCACGCCGACCACGACGCGATCGAAGCCGTGCTGCGCACGCTCGGCCCGGACTGGGGCGCGCTGTGGGCCGACTACACGGCGGTGGTCCTCGGGTCGGGAAGACTCAGCCGTCGCCTCCACCGGGAAGTCAGGCGGATGCGCGACGACTGAGCCTTGAAAACTCGCCTCAGATTCGGCTCAGCGCCGCCTGGAAGGGGGCGAGGCCGAGGGCGCCCAGGTTGAGCGCGTCGGTGTGGAACTGCCGGAGGCCGTACTCCGCGCCCTTGCGCCGCTTGTAGTCGGCGCGGGCCTGAAGCCACAGCCGCTCGCCGACCTTGTACGACGGCGCCTGGCCCGGCCAGCCGAGATACCGGTTCAGCTCGAAGCGGAGCATCTCCTCCTCGATGCGACAGTGACCGCGCAAGAACTCCCAGCCAAGCTCGGTTGTCCAGCGCTTTCCGGGGTGGAAGCCGAAGGGATTGTCGGCGGGGATCTCCAGCTCCAAGTGCATGCCGATGTCCACCACGACGCGGGCGGCGCGGAACCCCTGACCGTCGAGCATGCCCAGCTTGTTTCCGGGGTCGGACAGATAGCCGAGCTCGTCCATGAGCCGCTCGGAGTACAGCGCCCAGCCCTCGCCGTGGCCCGAACACCACATCAACAGACGCTGGTACCGGTTGAGCAGCTCCGAACGGTACGCCGTCTGTCCGATCTGGAGGTGATGCCCCGGCACTCCCTCGTGGTAGACGGTGGTGACCTCGCGCCACTTGGAGAAGCGGTCCTGGCCGGGCGGCACCGACCACCACATGCGTCCAGGACGGGAGAAGTCCTCGGTGGGGCCGGTGTAGTAGATGGCGCCGTCGGCGGTGGGCGCGATCATGCACTCGATGCGCCGCACCGGCTCGGGGATGTCGAAGTGCTTGGCGGCCATGTCGGCGACGGTCTCGTCGGCCAGCGCCTGCATCCAGTCGCGGAACTGCGCGGCGTCGGCGAGGTTGCGCCGCGGGTCGGCGTCCAGGATCGCCACGGCCTCGTCGACGGAGGCTCCGGGCTTGATCTGTCCGGCCACCGCGGCCATCTCGTCCTCGATGCGGCGCAGCTCCTCCCAGCCCCACCGGTACGTCTCTTCCAAGTCGACGGCGGCGCCGAGGAAGTACCGCGACGCCCGCGCGTAACGCTCCCGGCCGACCGCGTCGGCCTCGGGCGCGGCCGGGGCCAGCTCGTCGCGCAAGTAGACGGCGAACTCGGCGATGGCCGCTCGGGCGGCGGCCGCGCCGGAGGCCAGCTTCTCGCCCAGCGCGCCGTCGCAGGGCTTGCCGTCGACGGACACCCGGCCGACGAGGCCGGACCAGAAGTCGTCGCCGGCGCCGCCGTTCCAGTTGTCGCAGTGCGCGGCGACCTCGGTCACCTGACGCCGCGCGGCTACGCGCCCGGCGGCGGCCTCGGCGCGCAGCGTCTCGACGTACTGCCGCAG
>JBOGDN010000463.1:0-1712 GCA_050742995.1 Stackebrandtia sp.
CCGCCGCGGCGAAAAGGGTCGCTGTTCCTAGCCGGCCTCGGGCGGCAGCGTCACCTGCGGCGGCGCCTTGCGGAAGTACTCGTTGGAGGACGACAGCATCAGCAGCACCAAGGCGGTGAGGACCGAAACGGCGCCTACGATCATGGTGATGATCGGGAACACCGTGTACAGCGGTCCGGTCGCTTCGGCGCCGGCTTCGGCCGCCGACTCCAGGTCGTAGCCGAGCTCGTCCCCCGCCATCCCCATGAGGGCGCCGCCGGCGCCCAGGGTGGCCGCGCCTATGTCGAGGCACACCGCGGTCAGCCCGCCGACGACCCAGGTGGCGATGCGGGCGCCGTTGGAGCCGTTGCGGAAGAAGTAGGCGAGCACGCACAGGGCCAGCGCGAGCACGATGGAAGGAGCGATGTTGATCAGCTCGGCGCCGCTTTGCGCGACCTGGTCGATGTCGGCCTCTGGAACGCCTTGCCCCTCAAGGTTTTCGCGCATCGCGTCGGCGTACTTCTGACCGTAGGCGAGATTCAGCGCCACGTTGACGAACATCAGCGCTGCCGTCGCGAACGTCAGAATGGCCGCAACGGTCACCGTCGTCGGCCTCTGCTTTCCCGCCGCGGGCACGGGCGGGTTGAAATCGGTCATTGTCGTCTCCGAAATCGATTGGGCGATGTCGACAGTCACATTACCGATCTCGGGGCCGCGGCGTCTCAAGCTGGCGAACGAACATCGATCTCCGTCGCAGGAATTGGCCCACGTCCGCCGCCTCATCCTCAAGAAGGACGCCGGGCTCCTTCAGCGAGTCGACACGAACCCCGTCTCGTAGGCGACGATGACGGCCTGAGTGCGGTCGCGTACTCGCAGCTTGCTCAATATGTTGGCCACGTGAGTCTTGACGGTCTCCGCCGCCACGTACAGCTCGGCGCCGATCTCGGCATTGGACAGTCCACGTGCCATCAGGCGCAGCACTTCGCCTTCGCGCTCGGTGAGGCCGGCGTGGTGGAGTCCCTTCCCGCCGCCGCGCCCGGCGGCGAGTTTGCGCACCGCCGCCGGAAACAGCAGGGTGTCGCCGCGCGCGGCCACCCGGATCGCGGCGGTCAAGTCGTCGGGTCGGATGCGTTTGAGCAGAAAGCCGTCGGCGCCGGCGCGCAGCGCGTCGTAGACGTAGTCGTCGTTGTCGAATGTGGTGACGACAAGGATTTTCGGGGGATCGTCGGCGTCGCGCAGGATCTGCCGGGTGGCCTCGATGCCGTCCACGTGCGGCATCCGCACGTCCATGAGGATCACGTCCGGACGCAGCTTGCGGGCCTGAGCCACCGCGTCGACGCCGTCGGCGGCCTGACCGACCACCGTCATGTCGTCCTCGGCTTCGACGACGGCCGCCAGACCGGCGCGGATGAGGTCTTCGTCGTCGGCAAGCAGCAGTCGCAAGGTCACGGCTGCGACGTTAGCGGCAGGATCGCCGAGACCCGCCAGCGACCGTCGACCGGGCCGGCGGTCAGCTCGCCTCCCAGCACGTCGGCGCGTTCGACGAGCCCGGCGATCCCGCTTCCCCGACGAGCGGGCCGGGCCGCGGCGGGGATGGGATTGTCCACGTCGATGTGCAGGGACGCCTCGTCGCGCGCCAGGCGCAGCCTGGCGGTGCCGTCGGCGCCGTAGCGCAACGCGTTGGTCAAGGACTCCTGGACGATCCGGTAGGACTCGCGCGACAGCACGGCCGG
>JBOGDN010000464.1:0-1863 GCA_050742995.1 Stackebrandtia sp.
GGCGGCGCTTGGCGCCGCGGCGCGACTAGGCGTGGACGAGGTGACCGTGTACGCGCGCCGCCGCGAGGCCCTCGCCGGGATCGAGCCGGTCGCCGAGCGTCTCGGTGTGCGCGTGACCGCCGCCGACTGGAGTCGAGCCGGCGAATGCGGCGGGGCCGATCTGGTGGTGTCCACTGTCCCCAAAGGCGTGGCCGACGAGCTGGCTGACGTCCGGTGGCGCCGCTCCACCGTGCTGTTCGACGTGCTCTACGACCCGTGGCCGACGCCGCTGGCGGCCTCCGCCGCGGCCGCCGGGTGCGCGGTGGCCGACGGGCTGGCGTTGTTGCTGGCCCAGGCGGTGCGTCAGTTCGAGCTCTTCACCGGAGTAGACGCTCCCGTCGACGCCATGCGCCACGCTCTCTACAACAGACCCAAGGCGGACTGACCTGCTTCACGCGCCTCAGGCCTCGACGCCGAGGCGGCTGCGCAGCGCGCGCCGTCCGGCGTCGGTGACGACCACCGCGCCGTCGGGACGCCGACGTACCCATTCGGACTTCAACGCGCGGTGCAGCACCGCCGCGCCGAGCCGCCCGGAAAGATGCGACCGCCGCTCGCTGCAGTCCATGCAGGGCTGCGCCAGCGGGCGCGGCCCCTGCGGCACGCGAATCCCGACGCGGCCCAGAAACTCGCCGCCGGAGTCGGTGAGCGCGAGATCGAACTCGCCGGCGTCGAACGCGGCGAGATCCCCGTCCAGCACCCCCGCCTCCAGCAGCGACCGGGTGATCCGCACCCCCAGTTGCCCGGCGAGATGGTCGCCGCAGGTGCGCGCTTGTGTCCACTGCGTCGAGGCGGTCGCGATCATCGCTCAATTATGGCGCCGCCGAAACCGACTCGGCATTGTGAAAATATCGCCATATCGTTCATGTAATTTCTCCGCCGGAGAGGATCTCGACCAGCAGTTCGGGTTGGATGTTGCCGCCGCTGACGATCGCGACGGTGCGGCCCCAGTCGTCGTCGCGGCGGTGCAGGTAGGCGGCGGTCGTCAGCGCGCCGGAGGGTTCGGCGACGAGCTTTGACCGGTGAGCCAGGGCGCGCAGCGCGTCGCGGGTCTGGTCGTCGGTGACGGTGACGACGTCGTCGGCCAGGGTGCTCAGGTGGTGAAACGTCAGCTCCGAAAGGCAGGTGCGCACCCCGTCGGAGATGGTGCGGCGTGTGCGTTCCGGCTCCCAGCGGACGAGCCGGCCCTTGTGGAGGCTTTCGGCGGCGTCGGCGGCGAGTTCCGGTTCGACGCCGATCACCCGGACCTCAGGCGAAAGCGCTTTGACGGCCGCCGCCACCCCGGAGGCGAGGCCGCCTCCGCCGACGGGAGCCAGCACGGTGTCTACATCAGGCAGATCTTCGAGAATCTCGACGCCGATCGTGCCCTGCCCGGCGATCACGTCGGGGTGGTCGTAGGGCGGAATCAACGCGAAACCGCGCGTGCGCGACAGCTCGGCCGCGACGGACTCCCGCTCGGCGGCGGGTACGAACACCAGCTCGGCGCCGCAGGCGCGCATGGCCTCGACCTTGACCTGCGGCGCGGTTTCGGGGACCACGACGACGCATTCGATCCCCATCTGTCGGGCCGCGTAGGCCAGGGCGCGTCCGTGATTTCCGGAGGAGTGAGTTGTCACGCCCGGCGTGGTCGCGGGCAGCCTCGCCACGGCGTAGCCGGCGCCGCGAATCTTGAACGCGCCGATCGGCTGCAGGTTCTCGGGCTTGAGCCACAGGTCCCCGGCCCACTCGGCGTGCAGCGGCGGAGTGCGCACCGCCAGGGCGCCGACGAAGGGCTCGGCGGCGCGAACGTCGTCCAGCGACTCCAGTTCCATCTGCCGATTATGAGAC
>JBOGDN010000465.1:0-16785 GCA_050742995.1 Stackebrandtia sp.
GCGTCGGCCAGCGCGCGCAGGATTTTCTTGCCCTGCGCCGGAGCGACCGCCGCCGTCTCCAGAAAGTCAGCGACGTCGGCCGACGTGAGTTGTCCGCCTCGATCGCCTGCCAACTGGAGGAGCGACTCTGTCAGTGAACGGACGTCTGTACCGTTGTGACTCGCGTCTGTCACGAACTACCTTCCGAGGCGTTGGGCGGGCAAGGCCCAACCCGGCGACATTTTTCAGCCTGCCGGATCGGCCTGACATTAGCTTATGGACCCACGCGGTGCTGATCGATCCGCTTGGGCAGGCGTGAATTGTAACGCTGAGTTTCACCGAACAGCCACTGCTGGCGGATTTCGGTTGAGAAAGCCGTTTCGTCGTCGACCGAGGCGCCACGCTCGCCAAGGCCGATGGAGTGCTTGTCGCGGTCACTCAACGGCACACGTTCCTTCGGGCGCCGTCGGCCAGCCGATGGTCGAAAGCGCGTGCCGCGCGTCGCTTTCGGTGTTGAGCTGTTGGAATCCAGGGCCAAGCACGATCTCGACGTCCGCGGAGTCGTTGTCGATGTCGAAGAAAGGAGTCACACTGCCGAAATAGGACTGCAGCAGATGCGCTCCGGCGACGGCTTTGGGTCCGTAGTGGATCTCAACGGCGTCTTCGAGCTTTTCCGGATCGCGCTCGGAATCGCCGGTCTCGACGACCTCGAAGCCGTATTCCTCAAGCGAGGCGGCGGCGGTGTCGGCGAGGCCCGTGTTGTTGGTGGCGTTGTAGACCCCGACCGAGACCTCTTCGGGTTCCGGAAGCTCGATGTCGACGGGGATCGCGCCCGGGGGGCAGTCTTCCCGTCCGGCGGCGGTCTGGGAGTCGTTGGCCACGGCGAGCCACGACGTCGTTATCGCGATGATCGAGAGAATGCCGACGACGAACAGGGACCGGACTTGAGCGATGCGCACAGTTGCCTCCCCTGTCAGACGATGCAGGAGAGGGTACCCCTGTCCGACGCGCGGAAACGTTCGGGTCCGCGCCGTTCGATCGGCGTGTCGGGGCCGGCCGCGCGCGAGTAGCGTCGACGCGGTTTCTCCGAATTGTCGGCCTTCGCGGTGTTTAACATGCTGTCGATTAGGTCACATTGGGAACAACTGTCGGGTACCGGACGTACAGACCAATCTCAAGCGAGGTAAGGTACCGCGCTCGCGGGGAGGTGTCCGTTGGGGCGGTAGCTCCCTCGCGGCTGAGGATCGACGCCGTGATGTCCGCATCGCGGTCGACGCACTGACCACAGTGAGAGTGAGACGAGTTATGGCCACGGACTACGACGCACCGCGCCGCGAAAGCGAGGAATCAGGCGATGACAGCCTTGAGGCGTTGAAGGCTCGACGGACAGACGCTCAGTCCGGCGCCGTCGACGTCGACGAGGTTGAGGTCGCGGAGAATTTTGAGCTTCCCGGCGCCGATTTGGCCGACGAAGAGCTGACGGTGAAGGTCTTGCCGATGCAAGACGACGAGTTTCGCTGTTCAAGTTGCTTCTTGGTCCACCACCGCAGTCAGCTCGCCGTTGAGAAGAAGGGTCAGCTGATCTGCCGTGACTGCGCGGCGTGACCGTGCGGCCCGCCGTGCGGGCGGGACCGGATCGGAATCATGTCGCACGGCGCGACGAGCGAGACGACGGCGCGGCGGAGGGCGCCTGGCCCACCCGCGCCGTCACCGCGACGGCGCTTGCGCCGCGTCGTCTTTCCGGGACGTCGCCTCGGCGACGGCGTCGCGCAGTTGCTCGGCTCGGCGAGTCGAGACGATCCAGTACGGAGTGGGGTCGTCGGGGTCGTTGAGCCACACGCGGACCCCGCCGCGAATCCACGGGCGCTGCACCACGAACGCGACGGGATGCAGCTGCGCTCCTAGCGCGTCGCGCAGCGCGGCGCTGGAAAGGGGTTCGACGCGGTCGACGAAGCGCAGCGGCAGCCGGGCGTCGTCGACGTGCAGCTGTCCCGCCTCGACGCCGACGCGCAGCCGTCCCAGCCACAGCAGCAGGACGGCGGCGCCCGGGACAAGCAACGCAAGCGGAAGCCATGTGACGGCGCCGGGGACGCCGAGCCCTATCTCGACGGCGAGACCCGCCGCGACTCCCAGAGAAATCGGCCAGCCCCACCACGGCACGGAGAGCCGTTCGCGGAAGGCGATACTGTCGTCAGACGCCATGTCGGCAGCCTACCGGCATGCGAATCGCACCTTGAAAACTCTTGGGGGACGAAAGACGTGACGACCGACGTGACCGTGGCGATACGCCGCCTCGACCCGGGCCTGCCGCTGCCGACGTACTCCCACCCCGGCGACGCCGGCGCGGACCTGTACGCCGCCGCCGACGTGACGCTTGAGCCGGGACAGCGTGCGCTTGTGGGCGCCGGCGTGGCGATCGCGCTGCCGGAGGGATACGCCGGCTTCGTCCATCCGCGTTCCGGTCTGGCCGCCAGATGCGGCGTCACGGTGCTCAACGCGCCCGGTACGGTCGACGCCGGCTACCGCGGCGAGATCAAGATCAACCTGGTCAACACCGATCGCGCCGAGACGGTGACCGTGCGACGCGGCGACCGCGTGGCGCAATTGGTGGTGCAGCCGGTGGCCCGAGCCGGCTTCCGCGAAGTAGACGCGCTGCCGGACACGCCGCGAGGCGACGGGGGACACGGCTCGACGGGCGGGCATCAGGCTCTGGAGACCGCGTCTGCGACGTCCGGTCCCGGTCGACGAGAAGATGGAGAATAGACGGTGTTTGGACGGTCGAAGAAGGCCCGGCGCGACCGAGAGGCCGCCGAGCAGGTCGAGCAGGTCGTTGAGGACGTAGTCGGCCCCTTCGACGTGAGCGAAGCCCCCGACGACGGCGTGGCCCGCCTGGACTTCGGCAGCCTGCGAATTCCCAACCCCGCCGACGTGAAGGTGCAGGTGGAGTTCGTCGAAAAGACGCACGTCGTGCGTCAGGTGCAGATCGTCCAGGACGACAGCGAGGTCCACGTGGGCGTGTTCGCCGCGCCCCGCAACGAGGACGTCTGGGAAGAGGCCCGCGAGGAGATCGTCAAGTCCGTCGAGCGCAAAGGCGGCCAGGTCGAGGAAGTCGACGGCCCCTACGGCGTGGAGCTGCTCGCCCGCGGCAAGGGGCACGGCGCCACCGTCCGCTACGCGGGCGTCAGCGGCCCGCGCTGGCTGCTGCGCGCGGTGTTCCGCGGCCCCCGGGCCGAAGACGTGGACGCGGCGCCCGCGCTCGACGAGGCGCTGCGCGGCATGGTGGTCGACCGCGGCGAAGCCGCGATGCCGATTCTGGAGGCGCTTCCGCTGAAGATGCCGCCGCAAGCCGTCGAGCTGCACAAGAAACGCGCCGAGCTGGCGGCCGCGCGCAAGGCGGGGGCGACGCCCGGTCGCGTCAACGGCGCCGGCAGTCGCAGGCCGTCGCCGAAGCCGAAACGCTGACTTCGCGGCGTGGTGAACGCACGATGCCAGAACGCAGACGGGGGCTTGTCGGATTTCTTCGCCGGCTGACCGCCAGCCCGAACGACCTGCACGCCGAGCAGATACGCGGCCACAGCCGCCGTCTGGGCTGCGACCCGGTGGAGGCGCTTGAGCGCGGAGACGAGGCCCGGGTGGCCGGGCGCGTCGTCACGGTCAAGATCACGCCCGACGCGACGACGCCGTCGCTTGAGGCCGAGCTGTACGACGGCACGGCCTCGCTGACGCTGATCTGGCTGGGTCGGCGTCGCATCCCCGGCGTCGAGCCCGGGCGCTGGATGCTGATAACCGGGAGGGTGGCTCTCGGAGACGAGGACCGTAAGGTGGTCTACAACCCTTGGTATCGGCTCGGCGACGACGAAGCGAAAACCAAGGCCACGAAAGGCGACGATGACTGACAAGTCCCAGGCCCGCGACGAGAACGTCCCCGAACCCGCCGAAGACGACGATCCGCCGCTGCCGCCGATTTCGGAGCAGATGGCCGAGCAGCTCGGCGGCGCGCGCGGACTGATCGAGGCGGGCGTCCCCGTCGCCGTGTTCGTGGTGCTGAACATCCTCCTCGACGATCGTCTGGAGTGGGTGATCGGCGCCTCCGTGGCGTGCGCCGTGGGGATCGCGATCGTGCGGGCCGTTCGCCGTCAGCCCATCCGGCACGCGGTCAACGGCCTGTTCGGCATCTCGCTCGGCGCGATCCTCGCCCTGCGCTCCGGCGACGCCAACGACTTCTACCTGCCGGGGATCCTCTGGGGACTGGCGTACGGCGTGGTGTTCCTCGGATCGACGCTCATCCGGCATCCGCTGGTGGGCTGGGGGTGGTCGATCATCGCCGGCAAGGGAAAGTCGGAGTGGCGGCACGATGCGCGCCTGATGCGGGTGTTCACGTGGCTGACCGTGCTGTGGGGCGCGGTGTTCCTGGTCAAGAACATGTTCCGGCTGTGGCTGAAACTCGACGGCGGCTACGAGCACCTGCTCGGCGTGACCACGCTCGTCCTCGGCTACCCGCTGACCGCGCTGCTGCTGCTGATCACGCTGGTTTCGGTGCGGCGCGTCCGCCCGTCCATGGCGATCAAGGAAACCGCCCCGGCCACGTCGTCGTAAGCGGGCTGAGGCTCTCAGTCGTTTTCGCGCGCGCCGAGCACCTCTTCGCGCACCGAATCTTCTACGTCTTCGGTGCACACGAACACCAGCTCGTCTCCGGATTCGAGCGTGTCGTCCGGGCTGGGCGCGATGACCCTCCGGCCGCGCAGAATCGCCACCAGCGCCGCGTCGGGCGGCAGTGGAACCGAGCGCAGCGCCTCGCCGACGTGAGGAGCGGTCGGCGGCAGCGTGATCTCGACGAGGTTGGCCTGGCTCTGCCGAAATGACATCAGCCGCACCAGATCCCCGACGCTGACCGCCTCCTCGACGAGAGCGGCGAGCAGGCGCGGCTTGCTGACGGACACGTCGACGCCCCATTGCTCGGTGAACAGCCACTCGTTTTCGGCGCGGTTGACCCTGGCCACCACTCTCGGGACCGCGAATTCGGTCTTGGCCAGCAGCGACACCACCAGGTTCACCTTGTCGTCGCCGGTCGCGGCGATGGCGACGTCGCACTCCTCAAGCTGTGCCTGCTGCAGGCTCGCCAGCTCGCACGCGTCGGCAAGCAGCCATTCGGCGTCGGGCACCCGGCTGGGTTTGAACATGGTCGGCCGCCGCTCGATGAGCAGCACCTCGTGCCCGTTTCCGATCAGCTCGCCGGCGATCGAGCGCCCCACGTTGCCGGCGCCGGCGATGGCCACGCGCATCATTCGGCCCGCCTCTCTACGGCTGAGGCCGCGACTTCGCGCACGGACGCGGCGATGTCGTCGCTGACCATCATGAACACCTGGTCTCCGTCCTGGATCACCGTCGACTCGGTGGGAAGCGTGCCGAGACCGAAGCGCATGAGGTACGTCGTGCGCGCCCCGCAGGCGTCTTCGAGCTTGCGCAGCTGCTGTCCCGCCCAGTCGGGGTGCAGCGTCACTTCGATCATGGAAAGCGACGCGGTCGGGTCGCGCCACAGCGGCGCCTGCTCGTCGGGCAGCAGACGACGCATGAATCGGTCGGCCGTCCAGCGGACCGTCGCCACGGTCGGTATGCCCAGACGCTCGTAGACCTCGGCGCGGCCGGCGTCGTAGATGCGGGCGATGACGTTGTCCACGTTGTACACCTCGCGCGCCACGCGCGCGGAGATGATGTTGGAGTTGTCGCCGGAGGAGACCGCGGCGAAGGCGTCGGCGCGGGTGATGCCCGCCTCAATGAGGGTCTCGCTGTGGTAGCCGGTGCCGGTGACCGGCTTGCCGTCGAAGTCGGCGCCGAGACGACGAAACGCCTCGGGGTTTTGGTCGATGACCGAGACCGAGTGCTGTCGCGCCGAGAGATGCTGCGCCAAGGCCGCACCCACCCGGCCGCACCCCATGATCACGAAATGCACACCTGTGTCCTTCAGCTAATCCGCCCGAACGCCATTGAGTGTCGCACGTCCGAGACGCCATGACGTCGCGGAACCGACACGACTGTCGACGCGCCGCCGACCGCGACCGCGACGGTTCCGCTCGACGGGCGCCGTTAGGCTGCTCGACGTGCCAAGTCGGTCTTCCACGGTCAAGCGGCTGCTGCTGGGACGGCCCTTCCGGTCGGACCGCGGCGCGGACTCCGCGATGCCCAAGTGGCGGGCGCTGCCGGTGTATGGGGCCGACCCCATGTCGTCGGTGGCATACGCCCCCGAACAGATCTTTCTCGTGCTCGGCTTGGCCGGCGCCGGTGCGTACGCGTTCTCCGGCTGGACCGGTCTGGCGATCGCGATCATGCTCGCCGTCGTCGTCGCCTCCTATCGCCTGAACCTGCGCGCGTACACCTCCGGCGGCGACTTCGAGACGGCCTCGGCCAACCACGGCGACGGCGCCGGCCTCGTCGTGGCGGGTGCCCTGCTCGTCGACTACGTGCTGACCGTCGCGGTGTCGATGTCGGCGGCCGCCGCCAACGTCGGCTCGGCCTTGCCGTACGTCGCCGAGCACAAGACCGGGTTCGCCGTGGCGGGAGTGGCGCTGCTGGCCGTGGTCAACCTGCGAGGCATCCGCGCCTGGAGCACGTGGTTCGTGCTGGCGACGTACGCGTTCGTCCTCGGCATGGCGGCGCTGCTGCTGTTCGGGGCGTACCGGATCTACGTCGCCGGCGACGATGTGAGGGCCGAAAGCGCCGCCTTCACGCTGTCGGAGTCGGAGTCGGCGCTCACCGGCGCCGCGCTGATGATGCTGGTGCTGCGGGCGTTTTCGTCCGGCAGCGTGGCGCTGACCGGCATTCAGGCCGCCGCGGCGGGCGTGCCCGCCTTCCGGCCGCCCAGGGGGAAGAACGCGGCGACCACGCTGCTGCTGATGGGGGCGTTGTCGACGGCGATGTTCCTCGGCCTGGTGGCCCTGGCGAAGGCCTCGGGGGTGAAGATGGCCGCCGACCCCGCCGCCCAGCTGATCGGCGCTCCCGACGACTATCGGCAGAAGACCATGCTGGCGCAGCTGGCCGAGGCGGTGTTCGGGGGCGTCGGCTTCGGATTCGCGTTCCTGGTCGCCGCGGCGGCCCTGATCCTGATCATGGCGGCCAACACCGCGTTCAACGGATTCCCGGCGCTTGGCTCGATCCTGGCGCAGGCCCGCTTCCTGCCGCGTCAGCTGCACACGCGCGGCGACAAGCTGGTGTACTCCAACGGAGTCGGCTTCCTCGCGCTGTTCGCCAGCGGACTGATCGTGGCGTTCGGCGCCGACGAATGGCGACTGATCCAGCTGTACATAGTGGGCGTCTTCATGTCCTTTGTGTTGTCGCAGAGCGGCATGGTGCGACACTGGACCCGGCTGCTGCGCACCGAGTCGGATCCGGCGGCGCGTCGTCGCGCCCGCGGCGCCCGGATCGTCAACGCGGTCGGCTTCGCGATGACGGCGGTGGTGCTCGTCGTCGTGGTGGTCAGCAAGTTCACGCACGGCGCCTGGATCTCGCTGGCCGCGATCGCGGCCACATGCGTGCTGATGGCCGCGATCCGCAGGTACTACGACAAGGTCGCCGCCGAACTCGAACCCTCCGAAGTCCGACCGGCGCTGCCCTCGCGCAACCACGTGATCGTCCTGGCCAGCCGGGTCCACCGGCCGCTGATGCGGGCGCTGGCCTACGCGCGCGCCACCCGCCCGGACTCGCTGACCGCGCTGACGGTCAACGTCGACGCCGAGGACACCCGCCGGCTGCAAGACGAATGGCAGCGCCGCAAGATTCCGGTGCCGCTGACGGTCATCGACTCGCCGTACCGGGAGATCACCGGGCCGATCATCGACTACGTGAAGTCGGTGCGCCGGGAGTCCCCGCGCGAGATGGTCACCGTGTTCATCCCCGAGTACGTGGTGGGGCACTGGTGGGAGAACCTGCTGCACAACCAGAGCGCGCTGCGCATCAAGAGCCGGCTGCGCTTCGAGAAGGGCGTGATGGTCGCCAGCGTGCCGTGGCAGCTTGCCTCAAGCGGACAGCGGGACCTGGACAAGTTGGACGACAGGCTGGCCGGGAAGTGATCGTCGACGTAGGACCCGTCGCGCACGGCGGCAGCTGTGTGGCTCGTGCAGACGGCCGGGTGATCTTCGTGCGGCACGCCCTGCCCGGCGAGCGCGTGCGCATCGAGGTGACGGAGCGCAAGAAGCGGTACTGGCGCGCGGACGCCGTCGAGGTGCTGGAAGCCTCGCCCGATCGAGTCGAAGCGCCATGCCGCTTCGCCGGCGCCTGCGGCGGATGCGACTTCCAGCACGCCTCGCATGCCGCGCAGCTGGACCTGAAGACGACGGTGCTGCGCGAACAGCTGACGCGGCTGGGCGGGCTCTCCGAGGCCGAGGCGTCCCGGGGTCGTGTGGAGGCCCTGCCCGGAGGCGCACTCGGCTGGCGCACCCGAGTGCAGTACGCGGTCGGCTCCGACGGCCGTCCCGGGCTGCGGGCGCACCGTTCCCGCGAGGTCGTGCACGTCGACGAGTGCGTCGTCGCCGATCCCGCGATTCGGGGTGCGGACGTGCTGCGCCGCCGCTGGCGCGGCTCCAACGAGGTCGGCGTGACGTCCGGGCCCGACGGCGAGGCGTCGGTGTACACCAAGCGGGACCGCCGCGGCCGCAAACGCATGGTCTCCGGGGACGCCGACGTCGTCAGGCGTGTGGCCGGGCGGGACTTTCGCGTCGCCGCCGACGGATTCTGGCAGGTCCACCGCGACGCCGCCGAGACGTTTTCGGCGTGCGTGCGCGCCATGGCCGCGCCGCGCGGCGGCGAGACGGTGTGGGATCTGTACGCCGGGGCCGGAGTCTTCGCCGCCGCGGCGGCCGAGGCGGTCGGGACCTCGGGTCGAGTCGTTGCCGTCGAACTCGACGGCGCCGCGACCGCCGACAACCTCGCCGACCTGCCGCATGTCGAGGTGCGAAGCGGCGACGTCTCCGCGCTGCTCGGCGGCATGCCGTCGCCCGACGTGGTGATCCTGGACCCGCCGCGCGCCGGAGCCGGCGCCGGCGTCGTCGACTCGATCGCGTCCGCCGCGCCGCGCGCGATCGTCTACGTGGCCTGCGACCCCGCCGCGCTCGCCCGCGACCTGCGCACGTTCGCCGCCGCAGGCTTCGGACTCGAAGACTTGCGCGCCTTCGACGCTTTCCCGATGACGCACCACTTCGAGACCGTGGCGCTGCTGTCGCGCGGTTGAGGCTCGCGAGGAATTAAGGAGGCGCCGGACAACGCCGGCGACTCCGAGTGACGCTCCCAGATGCGCAGCAGCTCGCTCTTACGCTGCGGCGTGGTGAATCCGGCGACGATCGCGTTGCGAGTGAGGTCGGCCAGCTCGGAGTCGGAAAGCCCGAGACGGGCCGCGGTCCGATACTCCTCGCCGATGGTGGCGCCGAACTGCACCGGATTGTCGGTGCCGAGCGCGACCTTGATCCCGGCGTCGAGGAACCGCCGCAGCGGGTGTTCCTCCAGCGACGGCACGGCGCCCAGGACCACGTTGGCCGTCAGGCACGCTTCGACGGTGATCTCGCGCGTGGCCAGCAGGTCGAGCAGCCACGGGTCGGCCGGGGCGTGCGTGGCGTGCCCGATGCGGGAGACGCCGTCCATTCCGGCGACGGCGGCGATGTTGGCCGGCGAGAACTCCCCGGCGTGAACCGTCACGCCCAGACCGGCGGCGTCGGCCTCGGAGACGATCGTCCGCGCCAGCCGCCAGTCGGCCTCGCCGCAATAGGGGACGTTGAGCAGGTCGATGCCGGCGAGGCCGTCGGCGGCGGCGCGCTGGCACGCGTCGATGATTCGCCGCAGCCGGTCCGGCTCGAACCACAGCAAGAGGCTGACCAGGGCCTCGGCGTGGAAGTCCGGATACCGTTCGCGCACCTGGGACTCGGCCTGGCGGAAAAGCGTCATGAACTCCGGCCGCAGCACCGACTCGTTGCCGAAGCGGACCTCGACGTAGCACGCGCCGTCGGCGGCCGACTCCTCCAAGACGTCGACGACGCGCTCGACAAAGGCCTCGTCGTCGTCGGCCTCGGCCGGCGCGGGAAAGATTCGGGACAGCCGCTGCAGCCGCGCCATTCCCGGCGGCGTCTCCGCTGTCAGCGTGCGTCGCCACTGCGCCCAGTCGTAAGGCGCGCGGGATTGGCGGCGGGCGAGGACCCGGTCGAGACGGGGCGACCACTCCTGGTGCACATGGAGGTCGGCTTTTGGCTGCATGGCGGGATCTTCTCACTGTTGAAGGCGAGTTCCTGTATAACCGCCGTCGGCGCGTCTGTGATGCGTTCTGCCGGATATCCGACACCTTTGCCTAAGGCCAATTAAGAAATCGCGGCTTGGAGCCCCGTCGGCGGGCCTGAAGCTAGACTCGGCGGCATGACGCGTGGAGACACCCCCGCGGGCGGAGACGTGTTGAGTACGCTCTCCGGCCTGGCGGACTTCAAAATGCTTCCCGAGGAGGCGCTTCCCAAGCTCGCCGAGGAGATCCGGACGTTCCTCGTCGACCAGGTGTCTCGCACCGGCGGCCACATCGGCCCCAACCTCGGGGTCGTCGAGGTGACGATGGCGGTGCACCGCGTCTTCGAATCGCCGCACGACCGGATCGTCTGGGACACCGGACACCAGTCGTACGTCCACAAGATCCTGACCGGTCGCGCCGAGGACTTCGGCGGGCTGCGCAAGCGCGGCGGTCTCGCCGGCTACCCCTCGCAGGCCGAAAGCCGGCACGACCTGGTGGAGAACTCCCACGCCTCCACCGCGCTGTCGTACGCCGACGGGCTGGCCAAGGCGCACGTGCTGCGCGGCGAGGACCGGCACGTCGTTGCCGTCGTCGGGGACGGCGCGCTGACCGGAGGCATGTGCTGGGAGGCGCTGAACAACATCGCCGGCCGCGAGGACCTGCCGCTGGTGATCGTCGTCAACGACAATGGACGCTCCTACGCGCCCACGATCGGCGGTCTCGCCGACCACCTGGCCACGCTGCGGCTCAATCCGTCCTACGAAAAGTTCCTCGACACGGTCAAGGAATCGCTCGGCCGCACCCCGGTGGTGGGCCCGCCGCTTTTCGACGCCATGCACGCCGTCAAACGCGGCCTGAAGGACGCGGTGGCGCCGCAGGTGATGTTCGAAGACCTCGGCCTGAAGTACTTCGGCCCCGTCGACGGCCACGACCTCGACGCGATGACGAGCGCCCTGGAGCGCGCCAAGCGTTTCGGGGGACCGGTGATCGTGCACGCGATCACCAAGAAGGGCAACGGATACCAGCCGGCCGAGGACGACGTCGCCGACTGTCTGCACTCGGCGTCGTCGGCCTTCGACCCGGAGACCGGCAAGCCGCTGAAGAAGAGCGGCGGCCCGAAGTGGACGACAGTCTTCGCCGAGGAGCTGGTCGCGGTCGCCGACGAGCGCCCCGACGTCGTCGGAATCACCGCGGCGATGGCCATACCCACCGGCATCGACACTCTGGCGCAAAAGCACCCCGACCGGGTCTTCGACGTGGGCATCGCCGAACAGCACGCGGCCACGTCGGCGGCCGGGCTGGCGCTGGGCGGCCTGCATCCGGTGGCCGCGATTTACGCCACCTTCCTCAACCGCGCCTTCGACCAGGTGCTGCTCGACGTGGCCATGCACCGGCTTCCGGTGACATTCGTGCTCGACCGCGCCGGCATCACCGGCCCCGACGGTCCAAGCCACTATGGAATCTGGGACATGTCGGTGTTCCGCGTGGTGCCCGGCATGCGCATCGCCGCGCCCCGCGACGCCGAGACGCTGCGCGAGGAGTTCCGCGAAGCCGTGGCCGTCGACGACGGCCCCACGATCGTGCGTTTCCCCACCGGCGCCGTCGGAGACGACATCCCCGCGCTCGACCGCGTCGACGGCGTCGACGTCTTGTCGCGCGGCGAACCCAAGGACGTGCTCCTCGTGGCCTGCGGCGCTTTCGCCGGCCTCGGCTTGGACGCCGCGACCCGCATCCGCGAACAGGGCTTCGGCGTCACCGTCGTCGACCCGCGCTGGGTCGCCCCGGTCCCCGACGCGCTCGTGCCGATGGCCGCCGAACACCGCCTGACGGTCACGGTCGAAGACGGCGTGCGTACCGGAGGCTTCGGCGACGCCCTCGCCCAGAAACTGCGCGACGCGGCGGTGAACGCCCCGCTGCTCGACCTCGCCGTGGCCCCCGACTGGCACCGGCACGGCAGCCGCGGCGAACTCCTCGCCGACCTGGGCCTGACCCCGCAGGACGTCGCCCGCAAAGCCGTCGAAGCGGTCACCCGCCTCACCGAAGCAAAATCCGACGCGCCAATCCGCCTCTGACCGCCGCTAACCTTCGCTCGCCCACTCGGTCGCCAGTTCCTCGGCTTCGTCGAGCAACTGAGACAGCGCATCGCCTGAGAGCCTCAGATCTGCCACGATCTTGTATGTGAGCGGCATCTGGGTCTGAACCGCTTCTTGAGCGTCGATGCCCTGCATGAGATCGGCCTCGCCGAGCACTGCACGCACCAGCCCTTCGATGACCAGCGGCCTAAGCTGCGGCTGGGCATCGGCGTATTCGGCAGCGGCTTCCTTCACGAACGCCTTGACGGCATCGTGGCTCGCATCCGACACGAAGTTCTTCCGAACGGCGAGGTAGAACGCCGCGCCGACCAGGACAGCGGAATCTGAGAACGGAATGTCATCGGCTTCGGCGTTTAGCCGTTCAGCCTCCTCGAAGTCTCCCTTGAGGCTGCTCTCGAGGATTCGCCGGTACTGCGCCCGCTTAGAGCTCATTCTGCTTCCCTTCTCGCTTCCGTTGCCGCATGTTCCGAATCGCGGTCATCGTCACCGCCCCCAGCATGACGCCAGCTGCCACATAGTCTCCTACCGGAGCTTGCTCAGGAAGAGTCTCAACGAGCTGGAGAAGGGCCGCGTGATTCTGTCGTGGCCGCAGTGTGTGGCGCTGGCCAAGCAATACGGGGCCGATGCCGAGACTCAGACCGAGATCGAGCACATGGCCAAGCTTGCCGAGGAGAAGGGCTGGTGGGAGGACTACAAGGGCGGGATGCCGCCGAAGTTCCAGATGTTCGTGGCCATGGAAGCCGAAGCCGATCGGATACTGACCTTTGAAGCCGAGACGGTAACTGGGCTGTTCCAGACTGAGGCGTACACGCGGACCGTCTGTCTCAAGATTCCGTTTCGTGAAGAGGAGAAGATTCTTCAGCTGGTGCGGCTGCGTAAAGACCGGCAGAACGGCGTTCTGAGCGGAGACCACGTACCCGTGATCAAGTTCGTCCTTACCGAGGGCGCACTGCTGCGTCAGGTAGGCGGCAAGGAAGCCCACGCGGAGCAGCTGCGGAAGCTCTTGGAGTCGGCAAAGTTGCCGAACATCGACATCCGCGTGCTGACCAACGAGTCGGGCGAATACGCGTCTATGGAGGGGTCGTTTACGGTATTGGAGTTCGACAACCCTGAAGACCCAGACACGGTGTACCTCGAATCCCGCGACGGATGCCGCTACGTGGAAGCAGCCGACAGAGTCCGCACATTCCGCACGGTGTTGCAGTCGATGTTCGAGCAAGCCATGCCAGTAGAGGAGTTCCTTCATGCAAAAGGTTTGGCGTAAGTCCAGCCGCAGCGGCGGTACACAGGGACAGTGTGTGGAGACGTGCAGCTACGAGGGAGCTGTCCTGGTGCGTGACTCCAAGCTCGGCGACGAGTCCCCGGAACTGAACACGAGCCGCACCGACTGGGCCGGCTTCTTGGCGAGCGTCAAGCGCTGAAACGACCACTCCCACGGCCGCTCGCACGCGAGCGGCCGTCTTCGTGGTTGCTGTTGGAAGACAGCGGATGCGGACAGGCTTGTCTATGCTGGACGTAGCCGTGTCGAGAGAAGGAGCGCCCTGTGTTGGATGGCGTCGGCCCCAAAGACGAGATCGTGTTCGTCGCCCGCAGCGAAGAGCAAGACCGGTTCCGGCACCTCTTAACACAGGTGCGCGACGGCAAGGACGACGTCGGCGAGGGGCGGGTCGTCCTCGTCTACGGGCACGGCGGAATCGGCAAATCCCGACTGTTGAGCCGGTTCGGCGAGATCGCCGAAGGGAGTCTGGACGCCACGGAGATCAGTCCCGGCAAGTTCGCCGTGATCGACGTGGACTGGGAGCGAGACCGCCGGCTCAACTCCGCCGACTACGACAGCCACGCCGGACCGGCCATCTGGACCGTGTTGGCCCGCCTGGAGGCGAGAATCCGGGAAGTCTTCGGCGAGAAGACAGCCGACAAGCCCTTTCGCGGCTTCCGCAAGCAGCTCAAAGACTTCCCGCACGTCCAGCGCCTCGCCGAGGCCGTGGGCCTCGCCGACGAGTTGGGCGGCGCACGACCCACAGCGGCCGACCTGACTAGACGCGGCGTGGAAGTCGCCGAGGCGGGCGCCGGCCTGCTCGGCGGTCCTGCCCAGAGCGTCGCCAAGGCAGCCGGCGCGGCAAGCTCAGCCGCCGTCGACCTGGTGTCGGCGCTGCGCGGGCGCCGCGTCAGCCAGGCCGAGATCGACCGGATCTTCGCGCCGGTGGACGCGATGGTCAGGGAGTTCGCCGACGGCCTCCGCCAGGTCGCCAGGCAGCGGCCGGCGGTGCTGCTTTTGGACACCTGCGAGTTGATCGGCGAGGCGGGCGCCCGGCTTCGCGAAGTCATGCGCAGGGCCGGACCCCGCGTGGTGTGGGTGCTCGGTGCCCGCATGGAGCACGACACCGACTCCAGCTCCGACAGCGAGGCGCGGGCGTTTCGCCGCGAGATATCGCACGAGCGGCTGGTCGCCATGCCGCTGAGCACCTTCGACGACGCCAGCATCGCGGCGTACCTGCGGCTGAAGCTCGGCGGCCCGGCGGCAGACGGGCAGCTTGTGGAGCGCGTGGCGCAGCACAGCCGCGGCGTGCCGCTTGCGGTGTCCTTTCTGGCCAGGATGCTGTCCGGCGGAGAGCCCGTCGACGAGATCCTGCCTCCCGTCGGCGCCGAGCCCGACTCGTCGGCCCTGATCCGGCATCTCGCCGAGCGCTACCTGATACACGTGCGCAAGATCCCGGACCTCGAAGGCGACGAGCTGGCACTGTGCGGTCTGGCTCTGTACCAGGAGAACTCGATCGGCACGGGCGTGCTCGCCGCATTGTGGAACGTGCCCGAAGACGGCGTCGACGCCGTCATGACCGTGCTGTCGCAACGGCACGACTTCGTGCTGAGCGGGCGGCGCAGGCTGCACCACGAATTTCGTCTGACGCTGCTGGCCTACCTGAAAGACCCGCTGCGCCGCGCCGCGGTGCGGCCGATGAACGATCGCGCCGCCGCGTACCTGCGGAGCAGGGCGCAGACAGTCCCGGCCGTCGAGGAGCAGCTGGAAAGCCAGGACTGGCAGGAGACCGTCGCGGCCGTGCTGTGGCACACCATGTGGTCGGATCCGGAACGCGCTTTGGCGCTGTTGCGCCACCTGTATCCCTACGCGATGGTCCTCGACCCGGCCTTCGCTCAGCGTCTCGTGCTGGTCGTCGACGAGTTCGACGGAATCCTCAGCGACGAGCAGCGGCGGCGTCACGCCGACCTCACGATGGCGACGACAGGCTCGTGGTACTCGTCCCCTTCGACCCTGCGCAAAGTGTTGCGCTGGTGCGAGACGGCGACGCTCGACGATCCCGTCGTCGCCTCCGACATACCGCGCGAGGTGTACATCCACTTGCTGCAGTGCCGGCTGGAGGAGCGCGAGGACCGCGACGCGACCGCGCTCGACCGCCGGGTGAAGGCGCTGGCGGCCGCCGCCCTCAATCTTCCCGAGCGCTCCGAGCGCACCAAAGAGGCGATCGCGGACGCGGCCGCCCAAATGTGCCGCGAGCTGATCGTCCCGTCCGCGCTGCGGCGAGAACCCTCGTCGGTCGCGCTGCGCGCCGCGCAGCTGGCCGTCCAGCTGAACGACGACGACGCCGACAATCTGCGGTACCTGGGGCTGGCCCGCCTGGCGATGGGCGAGGAGCGGGCGGCGCGAGACCTCTTCGAGCGGGTGTACGCGGTCGACTCCGGCGAGCGTCAATGGACGATGCTGAGCCTGGCGCACGACATCAGCAACATCGGACATCCGCGGATCGCGGTCGACTACTACCAGCGCGCCGCCCAGCTCGACCCGGACGACGCGAAGTGCTGGAACTATCTCGGAGTCTGCCAAGACCAGACCGGCGACACGCATGCCGCCGCAGACTCATACGCGCGCGCGGCTTCTCTCGACGGCGATCTCGCCGTCGCCCATTACAACCTCGGCCTGAGCAGACGGAACGTCGGAGATTCGACGTGGCGCGAGGCGCTCTTGGAGGCTGAACGTCAGCTCCGCGGTCAACTCGACGCCCCGGCATTCGGCATCGCCGGAGAGAATCGGCGGCTGCTTGGCGACACGCTGGGGTACCTGTGCCGGTGGGACGAGGCTATCGAGCATTACCGCGACGCGATCGACGCCGGCGCCGCCGGAGAAGTCCACGCGGGTCTTGCCGACGCGCTGCTGGCGACGGGGCGATACGACCAGGCGATCGCCGCGTACGCACAGGCGCTCGACAGCGGCCACGAGACAGATTGGCTGCGTAGGAGTCTCGGCGACGCGCTGGCGGGCGTCGGGCGGATCAGGCAGGCCCGCCGGGAGTGGGAGAGGTCGCGCCGTGAACTCCAGGACGAGCTCCTCAGCCGAGGCGAGCAGTGGATAACGTGGTACACCCTCGGCGGCGTCGAAATGCGACTCCACCGCTTCGCCGAGGCGGTGGAAGCCTACGAAAAGGCCGTCGAACTCAGGCCCGACGA
>JBOGDN010000466.1:0-5709 GCA_050742995.1 Stackebrandtia sp.
GCGAGCAGCGCCGCCGGCAGTGTCACCGCCGGGAAGAAGCTGAAATCGCCCGCGCGCTGGCCGACGATGTTCTCGGCCAGCGGAGTGGCGGCCGCGGCGATCGCGAACCCGGCCGTGAGGCTGACGAGCGTCGAGATCACGCCCAGGACGACGCCGCCCGCCAGCACCGTACGCCGCACCTGCGCCGGAGTGGCCCCGTTGACGGCCAGCAGCGCGAACTCGCGAGTGCGTCGCTTGGCGCTGATGGCGAACGCCGGGCCCGCCAGCAGCACTATCTGCAGGATGACCATGGCCACCAGCAGAATGCCCATGCCGATGATCATCATGTCTTCTTGGCTCGCCGGTCCGGCGGACGCGTTGTACTCCGACTCCGGCGGCGGGTTCTCGGCCACGGCCTGCGACAGCGCTCCGACGCCGACCTCGTTGAGCTCCCGCACGTCTTCCCAAAGCAGCGGCTCCGGGGTGTCGACGAGCCAGTGGTCGAGCTCGCCGCCGGCCACCTCGGGCGGGACCACCGCGAACTGACCCTTGAGGGAGGCCGGGTCTTCGACGATCGCCGAGATCTCGAACTTCCCGCCGTCTAGATCAGACAGTTCGACCTCGTCGCCGACCCCGAGTCCGAGCTTGTCGGCGGCGGCTTGCGAAAGCGCGGTCTCTCCGTCGCCGGGGGCCTCGCCCTCCAGCACGGGGTAGACGCCTTCGGCTATCGGATCCGACAGATCGAGACCCCAGACGTCGAGGGCCTGGCCGCCGTATTCGGTGGGCGTCTGGGTTTGCGACAGGGTGACGTCGATCGCGCGACTGCCCTCGGGCAGGACCGCTTCCAGGTCCTCCCGGGTGTGCTCGACCTCTTCGACCTCCGCGTCGTAGTCCACCGGATAGGCGTATTGGTCGAAGGGCCACTGTTCGACGGGGACGTCGTAATCCCACGACATCAGCGCGTCGGCGCCGCCGAGCTGGCGCTCGACCCTTTCGGCCTCGGACAGCTCGAAGCTGTCCATCAGAGACGCCGCGCCGGCCACGGCCATCACCGGCAGCCCCAGCAGGATCACCACCAGGACGGAGCGGCCCTTGGCGCGGCGGGCGTCGCGGCGTGCGAGGCGCAGCGCCAGCCGCATCGAAGACAGGCTCACTGCTGCGCCCCCTCGAGCAGCGTCTCGGCCGGCGGAAGCGGCGCCGAGGCGTCCACGACCTGGCCGTCGCGCAGGAAGATCACGCGGTCGGCCCAGCCGGCGTGGCGGGCGTCGTGGGTGACCAGGATCCCGCCGGCGCCGTCGGAGCAGCGACCGCGCAGCAGCTTCAGCACCGCGTCGCCGGTCTGCGAGTCGAGGGCGCCGGTGGGTTCGTCGGCGAGGATGAGCCGGCGGTCGCCGACGACGGCGCGGGCGATGGCGACGCGCTGTTGTTGCCCGCCTGACATCTCGTCGGGGAAGCGGTCGGACAGTTCGGGGATGTCGACGTTGGCGAGCGACTCGTTCGCCGCGGCGCGGGCCGTGCGCACCGACATGCCGTCCAGTTCGAGCGGGAGCGCGACGTTCTCGGTCGCGGTGAGGCTCGGGATGAGGTTGAAGTCCTGGAACACGTACCCGATGGACTTGCGCCGCATTTTGGCCAGGCCCCGCCGGGACAGCGAGCCGAGCGAGACGCCCTCCACTTTGATGTCGCCTTGGCTCGGCATGTCGAGCCCTCCGGCGAGGTTGAGCAGCGTGGACTTTCCGGAGCCGGACGGTCCCATGACCGCCACCAGCTCTCCGGGCCGCACCTGCAGGTCGACGCCGCGCAGCGCGTGCACGGCGGTCTCCCCGCTGCCGTGCGTTCGGTGTACTTGTGTCAGCGTCAACACGTTGACGTCAGATGGAGTCACTTGTCGTCGACCTTTCGGGTCATGAATGTGGAGCGGGAAAGTTGGTCGGGCAGGTCGACGTCGACAATCTCGTCCGCGGCGCGTCGGTCGTCGGCCGCAGCCTCCGCGGCGGCGGCGGCCTGGCGCACCAGCCGGGCCTCGCAGTGGTCGAGCCAGCGCACCTCGGCCTCGGCGCGGAAGATCATCGCCTCGAGGATGAGCAGCCAGGACGTGTCGGATTCGTCGGCCTTGGCCTTCAGCTGGGTGTATTCCTGCAGCGAGCGGATGGTCGCCACGCGCTGCGTCTGCACCACCGAGGGGACGTCCACGCCGGGGGTCGTCAGCGCGAGGGCCAGCTTGATCGCCAGTTCGTCACGCGGGCGGTCGGAGCTGTCGACCGGGGTGGTGAACCACACCGCGAGCGCGGCCTTGCCGGCGTCGGTGATGGCGTACGGCCGCTGTCCCTGGTCGTTTTCGGGAAGGGCGCGCACCATGTGGTCGCGTTCCAGGCGGGTCAGCGTGGTGTACACCTGGCCGATGTTCAGCGGCCAGGTGGCGCCCGTCGACTCTTCGAAGGCCGCACGCAGCTGGTAGCCGTAGGCGGGGCCTCGCTCCAGCAGAGCGAGCAGCCCGTGTTTGACGCTCACGATCACTCCTCGATATCGCAGATACATACTCGGTATCGCGATTCATAATGCCTACTCGGTAGGCTGTATGCAAGTGTGAGCGCAAAAACTAGCCGAAAGTATGAGTCGCCTCTGGTGAGAGGCCGCGACTAAGCCTCCTGCGGGCGTCCCGGGAACGCTGTGGTCGCGGGCGTCTCTCCTATGGCGCGGCGCCAGCGGGCGACGAGGACGGCGCTTTCGGCGTATGCCTCGACAGCGGCGAGGCGGTCGTCGCCGCTCGTGTCGGCCACGGCCGCGCGCCAGACTTCGACGGCGGCGTTCTCGACGTCGCCGACGAGCTCGGCGGCGCTTTGGGAGTCGGACACCTCGGTCGGCAGGGTGTACGCCGGCTTCGCGGGCGGGGCTTCGCGACCGGAGTCCAGCAGCAGGACGACGAGCGCGTCCCGGCGGTCGCGACGCGTGTTCTCGGCCTCGGCGACCACTTTTTGCAGCTCCTCCGAAAGGAACGGGCCGGCGGCGCCGTAAGCGAAGATGGCCGCGTGCTCGGCCTCAAGCCCTGTCTGCAGACCTTCCTCGCCGGTCATAGCGACATCGCCTCCAACGCGTCGACGTGGCTGGCGCGGCAGGCCGCGATCTCGGCCAAGACGACGACGAACGCGGGGCTCGCCGCCACGCACGCGTCGCGCGCGATCTTGAATTCGTCCGCCTCGACGTCTCGCCACGACTCGTCGGGGCTCGACTCGGCGTCTTCGTCGGACGCGGCCGAGTCGCCCCTGCGGTCGAGGAGCTTCTCAAGCAGGTCCACGTGGGCGGCGTGGTTGTCGCGCAGCAGCGTCAGCATGTCCGCCAGGTCGGATTGCGCGTCGAGGGCGGCGTCGTAGCCGTCGCGAAGCTTGCGGGCGGAGCTGAGCACCGCCTGCGCCGGTCGCTCGGCGACCAGCTGCGCCCGCGGTGCGGCCGTACAGCCCGACAGCGCCGTCGCGGCGGCCGCGAGGCCGCACAGCAGCACCGTCCGTCTGCGAGGTCCGGAGAGGTGGGAGGAGTGCGGCACGCCGAACAGTTTGTCAGGTCGTCGCCGCGTGTGACCCGGCAGCCCGCAACCGTTGAGCGTCAAGCGCGAGACGGCGAAGTTCGGATAGTCTCGCCTGCGAGAGCACAAATCGAGACAGGGGGTGCGCGATGGTCGACGCGACGCGGAAGCGAATCCGGGAGATCGTTGAGCCGGAGGTGACCGCCGAAGGTTACGACCTCGAGGATCTGAAAGTGTCCCAGACGGGACGACGGATTCTGGTTCGCGTGCTCATAGACCGCGACGGCGGCGTGGATCTCGACGCGATCGCCGGCTTGTCGCGCACGCTGTCCAAGGCGCTCGACGCCGCCGAGTCCGCGAAGGGCCCGTTCTCCTCCAGCTCGTATACTCTCGAGGTTTCGTCGCCCGGAGTCGACCGTCCGCTGAAGCTGCCGCGTCACTGGCGGCGCAACGTCGGGCGGCTGGCGAGCGTGAAGGCGGGGGACGAGACGCTCGTCGGAAGGATCGCCGCCGCCGACGATCGGGGGGTGCGGTTGGAACTCGACTCGCAGACACGCACTCTTTCGTACGACGATCTGGGTCCAGGGCGGATTCAGCTGGAGTTCTCCCGGTCCTCCGGCGAGAAGGAGAAAGGTTAGGGGCAGGCGGTGCACATAGACCTGACTGCGCTGAGATCCCTTGAGCGGGAACGCGACATCCCGTTCCACGCGATCATCAACGCCATCGAGAGCGCCCTGCTGACCGCGTACAGACACACTCCAGACGCGCGCGGCGACGCGCGGGTGGAGATCGACAGGGAAACCGGCACGGCCACCGTCTACGCGCGCGAGTACGACGCCGACGGCGTCTTGACGCGGGAGTGGGACGACACGCCCCACGACTTCGGGCGCATCGCCGCCATGACGGCCAAGCAGGTCATCATGCAGCGGCTGCGGGAGGCGAGCGACGACGTGAACTTCGGCGAGTTCGCCGGCCTGGAAGGCGAAGTCGTCGCCGGCGTGGTGCAGGCGCACGAGGGGCGGGCCGAGAAGGGCATCGTCGTGGTGGACCTGGGCAAGATCGAGGCCATGCTGCCTCCGGCCGAACAGGTGCCGGGCGAAAGCTACACGCACGGGCGTCGCCTGCGCGCGATGGTGGTGCAGGTGTCGCGCGGCGTGCGCGGTCCACAGGTCACCGTGTCTCGCACCCACCCGAACCTGGTGAAAAAGCTGTTCACGACCGAGGTTCCGGAGATCGCCGACGGCGCGGTCGAGATCGTCGCCGTGGCGCGCGAGGCCGGGCACCGCACCAAGATCGCCGTGCAGGCCGTCGTCGGCGACGTCAATCCCAAGGGCGCGTGCATCGGCCCGATGGGGTCGCGGGTGCGCGCGGTCATGAGCGAGCTCGACGGCGAGAAGATCGACATCATCGACTACTCCGAGGATCCGGCGCAGTTCGTGGCCAACGCGCTGTCGCCGTCGAAGGTCGTCAACGCCGAGATCATCGACCACGACGAGAAGGTCGCCCGCGTGGTGGTCCCCGACTTTCAGCTGTCGCTCGCCATCGGCCGAGAGGGGCAGAACGCGCGGCTGGCGGCCCGGCTGACCGGCTGGCGCATCGACATCAAATCCGACGCGGCCCCCCTCGACGACGACCGTCGCGATTCGGAGAACCCGGCCAAGTCGGGGGCGTCGGACTCCTCGGCCGACGCCGAGGCGGGATCAGCCGACTAAAGCACTCGAGGCGACTAGGGGTATGATTTCGGGTGGTCCGTCGCATTGAGGTTGTCCGCACGTGTGTGGGTTGCCGCGTTCGTGCGTCGGCCGCCGAGTTGTTGCGTGTCGTCGCTGTCTCAGACTCTGGTGCCACGGGGTTTCGGTTGCTTCCCGACCCTGCGCGTGAGCTGCCGGGCCGAGGCGCACATATTCACCCCGTACCGGGTTGTCTGGCGCAGGCGGTTCGGAGACGCGCCTTCGGGCGCGCGCTTCGACTGTCCGCCGCCGTCGACACGGCCGAGGTGGAAGCGTACGTCAGTGGCGACACGCTGTAGGCGACTTGGAGAAATCGATGGTGGGCGCACTCGTCCACCCGCGAAAGCAAGGTAGGTAGACCGAATGAGCACACGATGAAATCGTCAGCATGACCAGGCATCACGTGCATAAATGAGGTCGGCGGGCCCGCCCCGCGCGACCTCGGGATGAGGAGTGCAGTGGCAGGCAAGGCCCGCGTAC
>JBOGDN010000467.1:0-12364 GCA_050742995.1 Stackebrandtia sp.
AACGAGAACAGTTCGGACACCGGCACACGCACCCGCACATGCCAATGGGTTGGCGCGATCGACCCACCGAACAGTGGAAACGCGAATGCGCCGCTTGCGGCGAATCGTGGCCATGCCGAGCTGCTGAGATCCGTGAATGCGATCAATAGCCTCATCCCTCCTGCGCCGGGCCGGTGGGTACTCGGCGCAGCGGTGGCAGGCGGTCTCCCCCGACCGCCTGCCACTGTGTCTAGGGACACGTCAAGGCGTCATCGCTTCTCTCGAAGTCCGTCCTTGCGTTTGCGCTCATGGCCAACCGCTGCGGTTCATGGGCGATACTGAGCCAAGGCTCAAACAGCGAGGGAGTCGAAGCTTCGTGGACGCCAGCAGACCTGATCCGGACGCCGAGTGGTGGACGACCACCGAGGTAGCCACATACCTCGGCGTGCACATCTCGACTGTGAGCGGCTACCGCCGACGTGGTCAGATGCCGGAACCCGATGTCACGTACGGCCGAACACAGCTATGGAGTCCGCAGAGGATTATCGACTGGCATGCGAAGCGCCCGCGTCCAGGTACCGGCGGGCGACCGACTCACAAGGCGGTCCGGGGCGAAAGTGAAGGAGTCCCAGATTGAGCATGGTGGAAAACGCGCGACAGACGGCTGAACGGAAACTCGCGGAGGCCATGCCGCGCAGGTGGAGCCACGTTCAGGCAGTGGGCGCGAAGGCCGGGCGCTTTGCACCGCTGATGTTGAACCCGAAGGAAGCACGGCTCGTCACAGCGGCGGCGTGGCTGCACGATGTCGGGTACGCGCCGGAGTTGGCGACGACCGGATTTCATCCGCTCGACGGCGCTCGGTGGCTGAGAGCAGAAGGTTGGGACGAGCGAATCGCATGCCTGGTAGCGCATCACACGTGTGCCACTATGGAGGCCGAGGAACGAGGACTTACGCTAACTCTGGAATCAGAATTCCACGACGAAGGCTCCCGGCTCACGGACTTTCTGCTGTACGCCGATATGACCACAGGTCCCGAAGGGAGTGACGTTGACGTCGAGACGCGTCTCGACGAAGTCGAGTCCCGGTACGGCCCCGGCGACGTAGTCACGCGCTTTGTGCAGCGTGCTCGTGATCGCATCGTTTACACGGTGCGTCTCGTCGAAACAGAGCTGAGAGTAGCTGGCTATCCAATATAAGGATTGGTCCCTCGCTCCATGCCATGTTGAATACGCAGTCTCATCGATGAGTTGATGTCCAGCGACGGAAGTTCGCTGGGATCGACCCATCGCACGTTCGTCGACTCGTCACTTGTCGTCGGTTTCCCTCCCAGCGGCACTGCCCTGAAGCAGAGACTGAATTGCTGACGCACCTCTCCGTCTGAGTATTCGACAAGGTGACGAGGGTCGGTGTAGATACCGACTATGCCCACCACCTTGACGTCAATGCCAGTCTCTTCCTTTGTCTCCCGAACCGCAGCTTCGGCGATTGTTTCTCCGAAGTCGAGTACCCCGCCCGGAAGCGCCCACAGCGCATTATCGCTGCGTTGGATCAACAAGACCTGAAATCGGTCGTCCTGGGCGAATACCGTCGTGGCCGGGACGATGCTGTTCGGCGGCGGCGCGTCGGGGTTGTCGATGTGCTCAATTCGAGTCATTTTTTGCCCCGTTGGCCCAGATATCGTTCCCCGTAGCCCATACCCGTTCAAAGGACTGACGATACAGGTCGAACATGGTGCCGCCGCTGAGTTGACGAAGATGGACCACCGGGTTGTGTGCGGCGGGAAAACCCCAAACGTGGGTGTTGACGAGCATCTCGCGGTCGAAGCGGTAGATGCTGTTGTACAGCGCCGTTGCGTGAGATCTCACCTCGACGCGGGGTGTTCCCTTGAGGTTGTCGAAGTGCGCCAACGTGTTGGCAACGCGAGCGGTCATCGCGCCGCCTATGCCTTCCTCGATGCCGCGCAGTGCTACGGCTTTGCTGCTTGGGTCCCCAACAAGTAGTCGAGCTTCCAGCCCCTTTACGGCTTTCTGTTCAAGCTCTTTGATCAGTGTCGGGTCGTGGTCAAAGGGAAACACGCCGCCGAAAGCAAGTACGTCGATGTGCTCGGAAGCCTCGTTGAACAGACGTCGCCACAGCTCAGGCGGCACGCTGTTGCGTCGTGGATAAATATGGACGATCTCGGACTCGGAGACGAGCGCCTTGCGATCGTCCTTTAGAGCGTTCGGCCACAGGTAGTTCTCGCTCTGGCTGAGCAGGGCGGCGACTGAGTATCTGTGTTTCGGATAGGGCGGCCGCCCCTTCGTGATCCACCGTTCGACGGTTTTGACGTCGACGTCGATCTTCGCCGCTAGCTCTGCGGGAGTCATCCCCTTGCCCCGCAAGGCGTCCCGAAGTCGTTCATTTTGCTTGTTCGGCATGGACATCTGCTCCCCGGGGACGTCTAGGACGACTTTACGTCATCAGAGGCGTCCCCAGTCGTCCTGTTTCGCGGTGTACTTGTCCCCCTTGTCACGGTGAAGCTGGGTGTCACGGCAGTTCGGGACGCATTCAATGTGAACGCCAAGGCCAGTTAGCCGAGTATCAATTCAGTTGGTACTCTGGCCTCAACGTCGCACGCGTCCGTCCGCGGACACGCGACGGATACGGCCGCAATCGGGGTCCGATTCCCGCGCGACAACCGGAACGCTGTGAGATGCGTCAATATTCAGTAGCCTGTTTGGTTGAGAGAGACGACGCAGCGCGGCCCGTGCGCCGCCGCTGAGAGAGGACCCCTATGAATATCAGACGAAGTGTCGTCGGCCTGGCTTCGGCCGCGGCGATCGTCGCCGCGAGCGGGTTGGCAGGCGCGGCGCCCGCGTCGGCCGATCCCGGAGACGAGCCGGTCAGCTGGCGCGTCTCCGAGATCTCCCCGGACGAGGTCGCCACGCTGGAGGGCGACGGCTTCGACGTCGCGCACCTCGAGTCCGACGGCTCGGCCATTGTGATCGGCGACGAGGCCACAGCGGACGAGCTGCGCTCGCGCGGGTTCGACACCGAGTTCCACGACACCGTGTACAAGGACGTCGCCGCGGGCTGGACCGCCGCGGAAGGCACCTACTACGGCGGCTACCACACCGTGGAGGCGCACGAGGCGCACCTCGACGAGGTCGCCGCGGCCCACCCCGACCTGGCGACGGTTTACGACGTCGGCGACTCCTGGCTGAAGACGCAGGGAAACGGCGGACACGACATCAAGGCGATCTGCCTGACGAAAAAGGCGGACGGCGACTGCGAGCTGAGCCCGGACTCGGCCAAGCCGCGGTTCACCATGATCGGTCAGATCCACGCCCGTGAGCTTTCCACCGGAGAGGTCTCGTGGAAGTGGATCGACGCGCTGGTCGAAGGCTACGGCCAGGACGACGAGATCACCCAGATGATGGACACCACCGAGATGTGGGTGGTGCCGATCGCCAACCCCGACGGCGTCGACATCGTCGCCTCCGGCGGCGACAACCCGATCCTGCAGCGCAAGAACGCCAACGACTCCGCCGGCGGCTGCGGAGACGCGTTCGGCGTCGACCTCAACCGCAACTCCAGCCATGAGTGGGGCGGCGACTCGGACGACCCGTGCGCCGAGACCTACCAGGGCGAGTCCGCGGCGTCCGAACCCGAGGTCGCCGGCCTGGAGGAGTTCTTCCGCCAGGTCCATCCCGACCAGCGCGGCGAGGACCCGAACGACCCGGCACCGGACGACGCCCGCGACGTGTTCATCACCTTGCACAGCTTCGGCGAGTACATCATCATCCCGTGGGGTTACACAGAGGACCCGTCTCCCAACGACGGACAGCTGCGCGCGCTCGGCGAAAAGATGGCCGAGAGCAACGGCTACCTCGTGGGCACCAACGGGGACACCGTGGGTTACAGCACCAGCGGCACCACCGACGACATGACCTACGGAGCGCTTGGCGTCGCCAGCTTCACTTTTGAGATGGGCGGCGACGCCGGACAGTGCGGCGGCTTCCTGCCGGCCTACGAGTGCATCGACAGCGAGCTCTGGCCGTCCAACTTCGGCGCGCTCAAGACCGCGGCGAAGGCGGCGGCCGCGCCGTACGCGGGCTAGATCCCCTCGCGTACGCGCACGCCTTCTGGTGCGGCGCGGCCCTCGCGGCCGCGCCGCACCGCTATTTCCGTCCGCGAGCACGATGCCGGTCGAGTACGGAGTGTGGTAGACCTCGATCCTGCGCTTCTGCGGCGAAAGGACTCCTCAGAGTGGATACAGACGTCATCGTGGTCGGGGCCGGGCTCGCCGGCTTGACGGCGACCGCCGAGCTGGCCGAGGCGGGCAAGCGCGTCATTCTGGTGGACCAGGAGCCCGAGCAGTCGTTCGGCGGCCAGGCGCACTGGTCCTTCGGCGGACTGTTCCTCGTGGACTCTCCCGAGCAGCGGCGCATGGGCATTCGCGACTCCAAGCATCTGGCCTGGCAGGACTGGCTTGGAACCGCCGGGTTCGACCGCGACGAGGACGAGTGGCCGCGCAAGTGGGCGGAAGGCTATGTGGACTTCGCCTCCGGCGAGAAGCGGTCCTGGCTGCGCGAGCGGGGGATTCGCTTCTTCCCCGTGGTCGGCTGGGCCGAGCGGGGAGGCTACCTCGCCGACGGCCACGGCAACTCGGTGCCGCGCTTCCACATCGTCTGGGGCACCGGCCCGGGAATCGTGGCGCCGTTCGCGCAGCGGGTGCGCGCCGCCGTCGACGACGGGCTCGTCACGTTGGCGTTTCGGCATCGCGTCGACGAGCTGACCACGACCGACGGCGTCGTCACCGGCGTTTCCGGGAGCATTTTGGAACCGAGCGACGTCGCGCGCGGCGAGTCGTCTTCGCGCGAGGTCGTCGGCGACTTCTCCCTGTCCGCCCAGGCCGTCGTCATCACGTCCGGCGGCATCGGCGGCAACCTCGAGCTGGTGCGGAAGAACTGGCCCAAGCGGTTCGGCAGGGCCCCCCGCGAAATGCTGTCGGGGGTGCCCGCGCACGTCGACGGCCGCATGCTCGAAATCGCGGAGGCGGCGGGCGGCCGGCTGGTCAACTCCGACCGCATGTGGCACTACACCGAAGGCGTGAAGAACTGGAACCCGATCTGGCCCCGCCACGGCATCCGCATCCTGCCCGGCCCGTCGTCGCTGTGGCTCGACGCGCGCGGACGCAGGCTGCCGGTGCCGCTGTTCCCCGGCTTCGACACGCTGGGGACCCTGGAGCACATCATGGGCTCCGGCGGCGAGTACACCTGGTTCGTCCTCACGCAGCGAATCATCGAAAAGGAGTTCGCGCTTTCGGGCTCGGAGCAGAACCCGGACCTGACCGGCAAGAGCGTCAAGCAGGTGCTCAAGCGGGTGCTTCCGGGAGCGCCGGGACCGGTGGAGGCGTTCAAGCGCAGCGGCGAGGACTTCGTCGTCGCCGACACCCTTGAAGAGCTGGTCGAGGGCATGAACCGGCTGGCGGGGAACAACCGGCTCTCGGTTGACGAAGTGCGGCAGACCGTGCGTTCGCGAGACGCCGAGATCCGCAACCCGTTCACCAAGGACCTCCAGATCGTCGCGATCCGCGGCGCCCGCCAGTACCGCGGCGACAAGCTGGTGCGGGTCGCCTCGCCGCACCGCATCCTCGACCCCAAGGCCGGCCCGCTCATCGCCGTCCGGCTGCACATCCTGACGCGCAAAACCCTGGGAGGCCTGAACACCGACCTGTCCGGCCGAGTGCTGCGCGCCGACGGGGCGCCGCTGCCGGGCGCGTACGCCGCCGGCGAGGCGGCGGGGTTCGGCGGCGGCGGCATGCACGGCTACCGCGCGCTGGAAGGGACGTTCCTGGGCGGATGCCTCTACTCCGGACGCCAGGCCGGTCGAGGAGCCGCCGCCGACGTCTAGCGGGGAATAAAGGGTGAACGCCGAGGATTGGCTCTATGAAATCTCTATATTCAGCTGCCTCGGGGTCTAGTCAAACGACGTGCACTCGGATAGCTTCGGTGCAGCCCAGCCCCTGCGAACGTTAGGCGAACCGATGACTAGGCGACGCACCCTCATCGCCGGAGCGGCCGCGGGCGCTCTCGTATTGAGCGTCGGCGGCGTGACGCTGGCCTATGCCCAAGGCGACGAGGCATACGAACCCGTACACGTCGCCCACCGTGCCGGCGGCGGTCTCGCCCCCGAGATGACCGACGCCGCGTTCACCTCGGCGCTCGAGCACAACCCGGATCGCATCGAAGTGGACGTTCAGCTGTCCAGCGACGACGTGCCCGTTCTGATGCACGACGACAACCTCAAGCGGACCACAGACGTCGAGGAGGTCTTCCCCGGCCGCGAGGAAGACCCGGTCAACACCTTCACCTTCGACGAGCTGAGCACGCTCGACGCGGGCGCCTACTTCCACGAGGACTTCGCCGGCGAGCGGATCCCGACCTTCGACGACATCATGGACTATGTCCACGACGAGGGCGTCGGCGTCTCCATCGAGCTGAAGTCCCCGAGCCTCAACCCGGGGCTGGAACAGGTGGTCTCCGACGTCATCGACTCCGACGAACGCTGGAACGACCTGATCGAAAACGAGATCGTCTCCTTCATCTCCTTCGACCAGGAGTCGCTGAAGCGAGCCGTGGAGCTGCAGCCGGACATTCCGGCGGCGTGGCTGCAGACGGACGTCCCCGACGACGAGACGCTCGCCGAGGTCGCCGAGTGGACCGACATCTTCGGCACCAGTTACCGGACGCTGCAAGACGACACCCTTGACCGGCTCCGCTCCCACGGGTTCGAGGTCATCTTGTGGACCATGAACTCCCCCGAGGTGCTCAGCTGGGCCCTTGAGAACGAGATCGAGTACCTGACCACCGACTTCGGCAACGTGCTCGACGCGGTGGAAAACGACGCCGATCCGTTCCCGGACGCCAACGGCGTCGAGGTCTCCGGCGTCGAGACCGAAGGCGACCTCGACCCCGAAGAGGGCGAGCACGTGGTCCTGACCAACGTCGCCGACGAGGCGATCGACGTCAGCGGCTATTACGTGCGCGACTCGCCGCACAACGTGCTTCGCGTCGGCGACGGCTACGTCCTGGAACCCGGCGCCGAGCTGCGCGTCTACACCGGCCCCGGAACCAACGCCGAAGACCGGTACTACAACGATCTGCCCGCGCCCATCCTGTTCCCGGCGCCGGGCGGCACCAGCCTTGCGACGTGGAGCGCCGACAACCTGCTGCTCGACGTCTTCGCCTACTGAAACTCGCTGAAACCCGCTCACGGTCCGTCGCTCGACGGGCCGTGAGCTCTTGCGTCTCAGTCTTCGGCGAGCACGACCACCTTGTCGCCGGGCTGGAATTCCAGGCGTCGCCCCTTGTCCGGGTTGAGCAGCACGCCGTACGACGGGGGTTCGTGCGAAAGCGCGGCGCTGCGGTATCCGATCGCCAGTTCGCCGCGCCGAAGCGCGCTTTCGGCCACGGTGTGGAAGTCCACCGCCGCGCCCGGCCGCACGTAGTGCTCGCAGGGCTTGAGATAGATCTCGCTGCCGTCGGGGTCGAACAGGTCGGAGAACACGTTCCACAAGTGCGGGTTCTCGCTGGTCTGCGTCAGCATAAGTGTGATGATCTTTTCGCTGACGATGAAGTCGTCGGCCTCGGTGACCTGCGCCAACGTGCGGTTGCGGTCGTCGGCCATCTCGCTGACCACGGGGTAGCGCACGCCGGCGCGCTGCGCCATGTCCCGCAGGTGCAGCAGCGTGACGAGGGTTCGGGAGTCGGCGAGCTGGGGCTCGACGTCGTCGCTGCACAGCGCGATGATGTGGTCGTAGCCGCTGACGTTCAACGACTCGAGCAGCTCGCGGCTGGTGGTGTCGTCCGTCTTGAAGTTGACCGACTGCACCCGCATTCGCGGCGCGAGCCGACGGATCTGCTCGGGCATGTCCGGGTGCGGTGCGACCACGTCGGTGGTCGAGCCGGGCGAGACGTAGGCGTCGAGCTGCTCGAGGATCGTGGAGGAGCGGGCGTTCCAGCCGAGGACCAGGGTCCGCTCCGGACGGTTTCCGTGCTCGCCGCGGGCGACGATCGACGACTCGTCGATCGCGGGCTGCCCGCCGTCCAGAATGACGGTGCTGTCGTCCTCGGCGACCACAAGCAGCTTGTCCCCGGGGTTGATCGTCGTGCGGGCCGGGGGGTTGATCTTGAGGCTGCCGTCGGCGCGCTGCAGACCAGCCACCGCGGAGGTGCGGTAGGCGTGCACGGCCTGCCCCACCGAGCTGCCGACCAGCCGCGGCTCCTCGACCAGGTACAGCTCGCAGCCGTCGAAGCTGAGCAGGTCGGTGTACACCACCGAAAGGCCGGACTGGCGGCATGTCTGCACCATCAGCCGGGCCATCACGTCGGTGGCGTCGATGACCTGCGCGTGCGGGCCGCCGGCGAGCTGGGCGGCGGGGTGGTTGCGGCTGTCGGACACGGACGCCACCACGTGGCAGGCGTCGTCGAGGCCGGCGAACCGCTGCGAGATCGCCAGCAGCCCGCGCACCATGTGGGAGTCGGCGTCGGCGCCGCCGGAGGCGAGCATGATGACGGACTTCGCCTCGTCCGGGCTGACGATGGAGACGTCGTCGGGGTCGGTCGGGTCGCCGGTGCGGCAGACCACCTTGGTGGTGCGCAGCTGCGAGATCTTGTCGCGGATCTCGTCTTCCATCTCGACCTTGTCGCGGTCGGCGAGGATGACGATGCGGGCCCGGCGTTCGCTCTCGTTGGCCTCCACCAGCTCGGCGATGATCGTGAACACCTGGTCGGACCATCCAAGCACCACGGTGTGGCCGCTTTCCATCACCGTGGAGCGGCCCTTGCGCAGTTCCTCGAGCTTGGCGTCGAGGCCGGTGGTGATGATGCCGATGAGGGACGACATGATCACGATGCCGCCGATCGTCAGCGCGAACATGACGACGACGAAGCCGACGGCCGTCGTGTCGGCCGCGGAGACGGTGCCCGGGTCGAGCACGTGCAGCAGGCTGGTCCACAGCGTCGTCCAGAAGCCGCTTTCGCCTTCGGCGGGCGGCGCCGCAAGCACCACCAGGCCGCCGCCGAGCAGCACGAGCAGGCCGGTGACCAGCAGCAGCCATCCGATCAGGGCCTTCGTGCCCTTGGACATGGTGTTGTCGAAGCGATAGCGAAGGCGCTTCCGCAGTGAAGGTTTAGACACTCTCCGTCCTTTTGCTAGTTTCGGCGCCCCCGCGGCACGCAAAGCTAACACGACGTCGCAATCAGCACATCGGCTGAAACGTCATTCCCTGGAGTTGCGCAGCAGCAGCTGCGCGACGTCGACGACCTCGACGGAATCGCCGCTTCCCACGGCGTTGACGCCGTCGTTGATCATCGTGGAGCAGAACGGGCAGCCGACCGCCACGGTCGACGCGCCGGTGTCCACGGCCTCTTGACTGCGGTTGGCGTTGATTCCGGAGCCGAGCTTCTCCTCCATCCACATGCGGCCGCCTCCGGCGCCGCAGCAGAAGGACCGCTCGGAGTTGCGCGGCATCTCCGTCACGCCGCCGTCGGCCATGGCGCCGAGCACCTCGCGCGGCGGGGTGAAGATCCGGTTGTGCCGGCCCAGGTAGCACGGGTCGTGGTACGTGACGCCGCCGTCGGTCGTCGACACCGGCTTGATCTTGCCCGCGGCGACCAGGTCGGCGAGCAGCTCGGTGTGGTGGACGACCTCGTAATGCCCGCCGAGCTGGCCGTACTCGTTGCCGAGGGTGTTCAGGCAGTGCGGGCAGGTCGCCACGATCTTGGTGACCCCGGCTTCGTTGAGGGTCTCCACGTTCTGCTCGGCGAGCATCGAGAACAGGAACTCGTTGCCGGTGCGCCGCGCCGGGTCCCCGGTGCAGGTCTCGCCGTTGCCGAGGATCGCGAACTTCACGCCCGCCTCATGCAGCAGCGTGGCCACCGCCTGAGTGGTCTTCACGGCCCGGTCGTCGTACGCGCCGGCGCAGCCCACCCAGAACAGGTAGTCCCAGTCGGGCGTGGCGCCTTCGACGCGGGCGATCTCGAAGTCGAGACCCTTGGTCCAGTCCTCCCGGCCGCCCGGGTCGCCTCCCCACGGATTGCCCTTGTTCTCCAGGTTGCGCATCAGGCCCTGGGCTTCGGCGGGGAAGGACGACTCGATCATCACCTGGTGGCGTCGCATGTCGACGATGTGGTCGACGTGCTCGATGTCGACCGGGCACTGCTCCACGCAGGCGCCGCAGGTGGTGCACGACCACAGCACGTCGGGGTCGATCACGTCGCCGACCAGCGACTTCTCCGCCTCGGCCAGGGCGTCGGCCGGAACGTTCGCCAGCTGCTCGGCGGTTCCCCTCTCCTCGCCCATGGGGTCCTTGCCTCCGCCGGCCAGCAGGTAGGGGGCCTTGGCGTAGGCGTGCTCGCGCAGGTCCATCACCAGCTTCTTCGGCGAAAGCGGCTTGTCGGTGTTCCACGCCGGGCACTGCGACTGGCAGCGGCCGCACTCGGTGCAGGTGGTGAAGTCCAGCAGGCCCTTCCAGCTGAAGTGCTCCACCTGGCCGACGCCGAAGGGGTCGGTCTCGGGGTCGGCTTCCTCGAAGTCGACGGGCTTGCCGTGGGCGGTGGCCGGCTTGACCGCGCCGAGGGCCTGGCTTCCGTCCGACTCCCGCTTGAAGTAGATGTTGAAGAAGGCCGTCAGCCGGTGCCAGCCGACGCCCATGGTGATGTTGGCGGCGAGCATCATGAAGAACAGCCACGACACGATGATCTTCAACACCGCGACCAGGGTGATCGTCGTCAGCGCCGCCGAGGTCGACATGCCGGAGAACGCCGCCGAAAGCAGGTGGGACACCGGCGCGGCCCAGGCCGCGTCCAGCTTTCCGGCGGCGAACTCCAGGGAGCGGATGACGAAGAAGCAGGCGATGATCGCGAAGATGGTCGCCTCTATATAGAAGGCCTGCCACTGCCGGGAGTTCTCGAAGCGGGAGGTGCTGCGCCGGGAGGGCGCTTCGGACGTGGCGAGCGGCTCGACCTTCGGCGACGGATTGCGGGACGGCCGGCTGAGCATGCGGACGACGAAAAGCGCGACGATGCCGATCCCGCCGGCGGCGGCGATGAACTCCGTCAGCAGCAGCCACGGCGCCCAGTGGCCGACGAGGGGCAGGGTCCACTCGGGGTTTATGACCTCCAGGTACGCCTGCGCCAAGATCGGGAACAGCCCGATGAAGGCGACGAAGACGAACCAGTGCGCGGCCCCGACCAGGGTCCACTGCAGCATGCGGGTGTGGCCGACGGTCTCGCGCAGCATGGTCGCCAGGCGCCGCCACGGCCGGTCGACGCGGGTGGGGTCGGGCGCGCCGAGGCGCACCGTCGACAGCATGCGCAGCGCGGTGCGCACCACCCAGGCGATCGCGACGGCGGTGAACGTCGCCGCGACCACGACGGACGTCACGGCGATCGGCGTGGCCACCGCCGTCTCGGCGGTCAAGGCAAGGGAGCGTCCCGCCGCAGCGACACTCTGTACATCAACCACGGCTCGCTCCATCCGATCCGGAAATTACTCGCCAGTAGCTTAGCTTCCGGCGACCCTCCGCGTCACCTTACGACGGGTGACGGTCGCCTGTGAACCTGCGGCCCGCCAGTCGTTTCCGCGCCCGCGACGCCCGGTCGCCGCGACGGTCACACCGGCGGGCGCGTCACCGTCCACGGGTAGTCGTCGGGGGAGGAAACAGACCATTTGCGGTCGCTTCGACCGATTCGTTCTTCACGTGCGCGCCGCCGAGCCTCGAGTATGACGTCGTTTGAGCTACGCTTCGCTGCCGTAGCGCCCCTGAAGAGCGTCCTAAAGATGTTAATCATGACGTCAGTATGACATCATAACGACGGAAGATCAAATCCGGGGCGACTCCGCCGACGCCCCGTCCGAGCGACGGCCGTTTCCAACCCGGCACTGCGGCGTTACTTAGGACGGAGGAGCTAATTCAATGCAGTACACACGGGCACAAAGAACACGCATTCACAGCGCGTATACACGGGAACAGCCGCCGCCGGACGAACCCCCGCTTGGCGTCACCGAGGTGACCGCCTGGCAGCTCGCCTCTGCGCAGTGGCGCAAGCACCTGCCCGACGCTCTGCTGGGCGTCGAATGCATCGCCTGCCGATCCACATGGCCGTGCGACGCCTGGGAGATAGCCAACGACATGCTCAACGACTGCCGCGCGGCCGCCGGCCGGCGGTGATCTCCGTCGGCGAAGAAGGTCGAGGTATCCGACAGATTTGACTAGGTTGTGTATGGGGTGTTTGCCGTCGTCGGGGCCCGGCTCGGCCGTTCCAGGCGGCGCCTGGCCGCGTTGTCCTCGTCGCACGTGCAAAAGCACGAGCTCCTCGTCCGCCTTGCCATGCATCC
>JBOGDN010000468.1:0-2730 GCA_050742995.1 Stackebrandtia sp.
ACTCCTCGTAGGTGTGGGGGATCGTCGGCAGGTCGGTGTGGCTGTCGGTGTCGGTGTTGCCGTGTCCCGGGAAGTGCTTGGCGGTGGACGACACGCTCTGGCAGTTGCCGACCCAGCAGGGCATCCAGGCGTTGGACGGGGCCTGGTAGCCCTGTACCGCGGCGCCGGTCAGCTCGGCGGCCAGCTGCGGGTCGGAGCTGAAGGAGCGCACGCCGATGACCGGGTTGGCGGGGTTGACGTTCACGTCGGCGACGGGGGCGAAGTCCTCGTTGATTCCCACGGCGCGCAGCTCGCGGCCGGCGATGAGGCCCGCGTTGTAGGCGTCGTCGGAGCTGCCGGTCGCGCCGAGCGCCATGTTGCCGGGGAACTGCGTGGCCGGGGGGCCGAGACGCACGACGGTGCCGTGCTCCTGGTCGGTCGACACCAGCAGCGGGACGTCCCCGCGGCGGTCGACGGCCACGTCCTGCATGCCGTTGGACAGTTCGGCGATCTGCTGCGGGTCGTTGAGGTTGTCCGACCAGCCGAAGTAGATGATTCCGCCGATGTTGTACGTCTCGATCAGCTCGGCGGCGTTGTCGACGCCGTGCAGGTCCTGGTTGCGCTTCACGTCGTCGGGCTTGTCGGTGTCGGCGGTCTCGCCGTAGGCGAAGGTCGTGAACAGCTGCCCGACCTTCTCCTCGAGGCTCATCGTCCGCAGCTGCTTCTTCACCCAGGCGTCTGAGGCGCCGTGGCCCTCAAGGCTCGCGTCGTCGCCGGGATCGGCGGAGGCGACTCCGGCGGCGGCGATTCCGCTCAACACGAGCAATACGGCGGCCGCGGCCGCGCCGAATCGAATTCCCTTATTGGGCATATTAGGCATATATGGCTTTTCATGATTAATGGGCATTTTGTCGGGCTTGGTTCGGGGCATGGTCCACTCCATTGCCAAACGGGGCGTGCCAAACGGGGCGATCCGTCTGGGATAGATCATGGCAGAAATCTTCACTAGAATTCAAGGCTCTGAATGTAATCGCCAAAGGACGGTCTCCGCATTCGGTTCTACCGGCGGGAATGCGCGCGCAGCCAAACGTCGCGTTACGCGACGAAACGGCGGCGATGTGCGATCTAGGCATGTAAGTGGCAAGATAGCGAAATGCCTCCGGAACGCACAGGCGGCCCGGCGCCGGAGTGGCAGTCCGAATATGACCGCATGTACTCCTTGATGGCCGTCGGGCGACAGTCCGACGCCGTGGCGTCGGCCCATGAAATCGTCGCCGCCACGGACGACCCGTTTCGACAGACGCAGGCGTTGTTGTTCGCATTGGGCGGCAGCATCAACCAGCGTGATCGGCCCACGGCGCTCGCCGCGATGTCGCGCGCGGCCGCTTTGCTGGCCGCGCACCCGTGGCCCCGGCTGCTCGGCCAGTTCCACGCGCTGGCGGCCTGGCTGGCGCACGGTGCGGGTTCGCTGGAGGGCACGGGCCGGCATCTGGTCTCCGGGCAGCGGGCGCTTTCCCAGATGACCGAGACCGGCAAGGCGGCGGTGACGGCCTGGCACGACCTGGCCATCACCTATTCGGTGTTCGGCTTCCATCCGCAGGCGGAGTCGGCGTTGCGGCACGGCCAGAAGCTCGCCGTGGCAAGCGGGATGCCCGAGTGGGAGTGCGACGGCTGCGAGGTGTCGGTGCGGCGCGGGGTGTGGCGGCTGCACGGCGGGGACGTCGACGCCGGCGCCGACTCGCTGCGCACGGCGCTGGCGAATCTGCCAGAGGATCTGTCGGTGCTCACGCCCAACCACCTTTCGTGGGCGCGCTACGCCGTGTGCCGGCTGCGGCTGATCGACGTCGAGCCGGGGGTGGAGATTCCGGTTCCGACGCCGGAAGGAGATTCTCCCGAGGATCGCGATCTGGGGATGCTGGCCGACGCATGCGTGGCCGTGGCCTCCGGCGACGGCGGCGAGGCGCTGCGGATTCTCGACGACGCCCGGCTGCACGCCGAGGTCGTCGACGTGGCCGAGCCGCATCGCCTGCGGGCGCTCGCGCTGGCGTCCAAGGGTGATTACGCGGCGGCGCTGGAAAGCGAGCGCCGCGCCACGCAGGCGGTCACGCGGCAGGCGGATCGACTGCGGATGCTCTTTCTCGACAATATTGGATCCCTTCTGGATCAGGAGCATTTGCGGCACGCGGCGGCGCACTACGCCGACGCCGCGCTGACGGATCCGCTGACCGGGCTGCCGAACCGGCGACGCATGGAGAACTTCATCGGCCAGCTGATCAGCCGCGGGTCGGACGCCATGATCGCCGTGCTGGATCTGGACGGTTTCAAGGCCGTCAACGACACCTACGGGCATATCACCGGGGACCAGGTGCTGCAGCGGGTGGCGGGGATTCTCGCGCGCAACTTGAGATTGGGCGATTTGCTGGCGAGGTGCGGCGGCGACGAATTCGTGGTGGTGCTGCCGGAGACGGAGCGGCGCGACGCCGAAAGGATCGGCAAGCGGGTTACCGACGTGGTCGCCGACGAAGACTGGTACGCCTTGATTCCGGACACGCCGCTCAGCATAAGCGTGGGCTGGTCCCGACTGCGGGACCACGCCGGGATGATCCCGGCCATCGACGCCGCCGACCAGGCCATGTATCGCGTCAAGCGCGCTCGACGCCGCCGACACCGCGTGTGAGTCGCACGAGTTGAACAATCGGCGCGGCGACCGCGCTGATTGGCGCGCTCGCCGACTGCGACGCCATCGGGGAC
>JBOGDN010000469.1:0-5806 GCA_050742995.1 Stackebrandtia sp.
ATGGGCCACGAGCGCGACTACTCCGACGAGGTCGCCGCGTCCATCGACTCCGAGGTCCGCGCCCTCATCGAGCTGGCGCACGACGAGGCTTACGAGATCCTCGACCACTACCGCGACGTGCTCGACCGGATGGTCGTGGAGCTGCTCGACAAGGAGACCCTGACCAAGGACGACCTGCAGCGGATCGCCGCCGACGTCGTCAAGCGCCCCCCGATGGCGCCGTTCAACGGCACCGGCAAGCGCCGCCCGTCCGAGCGCGGCCCGGTGGAGATCGAAGCCGCCGAGACGCCAGCCGAAGGCGGCGAGGAGTCGGCGGAGCCGGTTCCCGCTTCGACCGGCGGCGAGGACGCCTCGTAGAAAACCGGAGCGCCTGCCGCCTCTGGCCGGTGCGTGACGGGAGTCGCACTCGGTCGCAGACACGAACGATTCGAATGTGTTTACGCTTGACCGTGTGAACGATCAGGACATGGACCACGAGGCCGCCCGTCTAGTCAATGGGCGTTTCGTCGGGTCGGACGTAGGCGGCCACGTCGACCTGGGACGCATCGAGGCGGCCGTGAAGGAGATCCTGATCGCCGTCGGCGAGGATCCCGACCGCGAAGGGCTGAAGATGACGCCGGGGCGGGTGGCCCGGGCGTACGCCGAGCTGTTCGCCGGGCTGCGGGTCGACCCGGCGACCGTGCTGAAGACGACCTTCGCCGAGGACCACGAGGAGATGGTGGTCGTCCGCGAGATCGAGCTGTTCAGCTTCTGCGAGCACCACCTCCTGCCCTTTGTAGGCGTCGCCCACATCGGATACATCCCCGGCGAGCACGGGCGGATAACCGGTCTTTCCAAGCTGGCCCGGCTTGTGGAGGTCTACGCGCGTCGTCCGCAGGTCCAGGAGCGACTGACGGTGCAAATCGCCGACCAGCTGATGTCTACCCTTGAGGCCAAGGGCGTCATCGTGGTCGTCGAGTGTGAACACATGTGCATGTCGATGCGGGGAATTCGCAAGCCCGGCGCGCGGACGCTGACGTCGGCGGTGCGCGGCAGCCTGCGAGAAAACGCGAAATCCCGTGCGGAGGCGATGAGTCTCATTCAGCCCTCCCGGCGGTGAGCGCGCGAAACGGGCACGAGCGCATCGCCGGGAGAGCCGTTAAGGATCTAACTGATTCGGGCGTGGAAACGGCGTCGGCTGAGCTTTTCGGCGCGGTCATGCGGTAGGACTCGCGCAGCAAGTCGGCGATTTCGGACCAGTCGCAGCGGTCGTCGAGCCACGCGCCGAGCCAGCCGTGCCGCCCGACGTAGCGCGGCGTGAAAAAGCGACGGCCGCCGTCGCGTTCGAGCAGACGCTGCCGAGTCGTCCCCGAGACCTTGAACCAAACTGACTCTCTGTCACCTGCGCAATGACCAGTGGCAAAGGTTTTCCCTTTGACGCTGAAGGTGCGATCGTCGCCGGTTCCGACTTCGGTGGCTTCCGGAAGCGCCAAACACAAATTACGTAGCCGAACGAGGGATGTCGCATACATAAGGTGTTCAGTGTACCGCGCGTGGTGTAGGTGCGCGACCACCGTTCGTCAGCCCTCCACCCACACCAGATGGATCAGCGCCTCGTCGACGACGGGCGGTCTGCCGGTGCGCGCCCAGCGGTACCAGTCGCGCTCGGGGACCAGTTTGACGGCGATGTCGCCGTCGGGATTCTCGTATGCCTCGCTGACGCAGCGCAGGTCATAGGTGAACTCGCCGTCGCGCCAGTGCCAGACGCGACGTCCGGTCAGACCGGGCACCTCGCTGGCGGGCACCGGGTAGCGCACCGGCGGAGAGTCGACGTCGACCAGGCGCTCGAACAGGTGTCGCGGCGCGGTCTTGCGGTCGCTTTCCTCGTCGGGCTTTTCCACCCACACCGACTCCGCCGGGTGCAGCGCCGCCATGGCCTCGCAGCCCTCGTCCTCGGAACGATAGAAGTCGCTTTCCGAAAGCACGGGCACCATGAGGGTCCCCTCGCGCATCAGGGGGTCGTCGGCGCGCAGGTCTCCGCGCCAGCCCTGGTCGGCCGCTCCGATGATCACGCGGGCGCCGCGCATGTCGAAACACCGCACCGACTCCACTGGGGCCAGTGGCGGCGGCGGGTCGGGAAACTCATATCGCGGACTGTCTTCAGCTTCAGGCACAGCGCGTTCACCCTATCGCTCGCTTGTCGACAGCCTGCCTTCGGGCTACACCTCGACGGTGTCGGCGAGCAACGGTTCCAGGAGCACGTCGGGAAGGTCGGAGACGATCGTCTGCAGCCGCCATTTGTTGGGGAAGGCCGCGAGGATCGCCCCGTCGCGAGCCCGGGTGAAGATCTCGACGCCCGGCGCCCCGCGCAGCGCCTTCGCGCCCTCGACGTCGGTGCGACGCGCCAGCGAGTAAGACAGGTGATCCACGCTCGCCGGGACGCTGAACTCGCCCTTGAGCCGTGCGGCGGCGACCTCGAACTGCATCGGCCCCACCGCGGCCAGCACCGGCGAGGCGTCGCCGCGCAGCTCGGAGTACAGCACCTGGACCACGCCCTCGGCGTCCAGCTGGGCGACGCCCTTGCGGAAGCGCTTGGCCTTGGAGGTGTCGTCGGTGCGCACCTGCGCGAAGTGCTCCGGGGCATAGGACGGCAGCGCGGGGAACGTCACCTTCTTGTCCACGTAAAGCGAGTCGCCCATCTCCAGGTTCGCGGCGTTGACCAAGCCGACGACGTCGCCGGGATATGCCTCGTCGACGGTGTCGCGCGCCGCGCCGAACATCGACTGGGCGTACTTGGTGGTGAAGGGCCGCCCGGTGGGAGCGTGCGTGACCACCATTCCCCGTTCGAAGCGTCCAGAACACACCCGCACGAACGCCACCTGATCGCGGTGTGCGGGATTCATGTTGGCCTGGATCTTGAAGACGAACCCCGAAAACGGCGCGTCGACGTCTCGCGGCGTTCCGTCCGCGTCGGCGCGGGCCTCGGGCGCGGGCGCGCAGTCGATGAGGACGTCGAGCAGCTGGCGCACCCCGAAGTTGGCCACGGCCGCTCCGAACAGGACCGGCGTGGTGACGGCCTCGGCGAAAAGCTTCTGGTCGTGGGTGGCGCCGGACGCGTCGAGCAGCTCGACCTCTTCGACCGCGCCGGCGTAGTCGCCGTAGCGTCGCCGCGCCTCGTCGGGCGACAGCCGCTCCTCGACGGCCTCTCTCGCGCCGCCGGGCGTCCGCTCGAAGTGGACCATGCCTTCGTCGGCGTCGCGCCTGTCGATCACGCCGTGGAACTGCCCCGCCACACCCACCGGCCAGGTCAGCGGCGTCGGCCGCAGGCCGATGCGGCTTTCGATCTCGTCGAGCAGCTCAAGGGCGTCCATGCCCGGGCGATCCCACTTGTTGACGAAGGTGACCACCGGGATCCTGCGGTGCCGGCACACCTCGAACAGCTTCAGCGTCTGCGGCTCGAGGCCCTTGGCGGCGTCGAGCAGCATCACCGCGCAGTCGACGGCGGTCAGCACCCGGTAGGTGTCCTCGGAGAAGTCGGAGTGGCCGGGGGTGTCCAGGAGGTTGATCACCGCGTCCCGGTAGGAGAACTGCAGCGCCGCCGAGGTGATGGAGATGCCGCGCTGCTGCTCCATGGCCATCCAGTCGCTGACCACGCCCTTGCGCCCGCCCTTGCCGTGCACCGCTCCGGCCTCGCCGATCACCCGCGCGTGCAGCGCGAGCGCCTCGGTGATGGTGGACTTGCCCGCGTCGGGATGGCTGATCACCGCGAACGTGCGCCGCCGTGCGGCCTCGGCCGTCGGGCTGGCCATGTGAACCCTCATTTCCTCGCAGACACCCCGACGGACATTAGCTCAGCGCCCAATCGCCGTCACACCGGTACGACACGGCACTGCGCGAGACGGCGTGTTGAGAGATGATGGCCCCATGAACGATGCGCAAGATTCACAGGACGTCCGCGTCGAACACGACACCATGGGGGAAGTCCACGTGCCGGCCTGGGCGGCGTGGCGGGCGCAGACGCAGCGGGCGGTGGAGAACTTCCCGATCTCCGGAGTGCGCCTGGAGCGCCGGCAGATCAAGGCCCTGGCGCAGATCAAGGCCGCCGCCGCCGAGACCAACGGCGAACTCGGCGTCGTCGACGCGACCATGGCCAAGTCGATCGCCGCGGCCGCCGCCGAAGTCGCCGAGGGCACCTATGACGAGCACTTCCCGGTCGACGTGTTCCAGACCGGCTCGGGCACCTCGTCCAACATGAACGCCAACGAGGTGATCGCGACGCTGGCCGGCGCCAGATGCGGCGCGGCGGTGCACCCCAACGACCACGTCAACGCCTCGCAGTCGTCCAACGACGTGTTCCCGTCGTCGATGCACCTGGCCGCCGTCGACGGCGTGGTCAACGACCTGACCCCGGCGTTGGAGTCGCTGGAGCGGGCGCTGCGGGCGAAGTCCGAGGAGTTCGCCGACGTGGTGAAGTCCGGCCGCACCCACCTGATGGACGCCGTGCCGGTGACGCTTGGCCAGGAGTTCTCCGGCTACGCCGCGCAGATGCGCGCCGGGGTGGAGCGGCTGCGGGCCACGCTGCCGCGGGTTTCGGAGCTGCCGCTCGGCGGCACCGCGGCGGGCACCGGGGTGAACGCGCCGGCCGGGTTCGCCGCGGCGACGATCGCGAAGCTGACCGAGGCGACCGGCCTGCCGCTGACAGAGGCGCGCGATCACTTCGAAGCCCAGGGCGCGCGCGACGGGCTGGTGGAGCTTTCCGGGCAGCTGCGCGTCATCGCCGTCGGAATGTCTAAAATCGCCAACGACATCCGCTGGATGGGTTCGGGGCCGCGCGCCGGCCTGTCCGAGCTGCGCATCCCGGACCTCCAGCCTGGATCGTCCATCATGCCCGGAAAAGTGAACCCGGTCGTGAGCGAGGCGACGCGCATGGTCGCCGCGCAGGTGATCGGCAACGACGCGACCGTGGCGCACTGCGGCGCCGGCGGCGACTTCGAGCTGAACGTGATGCTGCCGGTCATGGCGCGCAACCTGCTCGAGTCGATCCGACTGCTGTCCAACATGGCCAGGGTGTTCGCGCAGCGCTGCGTTGTCGGCCTCGAAGCCGACGTCGACCGCTGCCGCGAATACGCCGAGGGCTCGCCCTCGCTGGTCACGCCGTTGAACCGCTACGTCGGCTACGAAGAGGCCGCGGCGATCGCCAAGCAGGCGCTCGCCGAGCGCCGGCCCATCCGCGACGTGACAATCGCCCGCGGCCACGTCGCCGAAGGCCGCCTCACCGAGGCCCAGCTCGACGAGGCCCTAGACGTGACCCGCATGACCGGCCGCTGACCCGTCCCCGCCGCGACGCCCTCGCGCTCGAGGCTGTTTTCTTTTGCTATTGAGGACCTGCCCCGCCCCAATCCGGGGGCAGACCACCCTCGATAAGGTTCGCCCCATCTCACTATGGGCGGCCAGGCGCGTCAAGCGAATTTCATCGCGCGTTAAGGGCGAACCGGCGCTAGCCGCGCCACAGTTCGACCATCATCGTCTCCACCGCGATGCGAGGTCGCACGTTGAGGTCGATGGCGCGGCGGCATTTGAGGATCGAGTCGATGCGGCGCACCACGCTTTCGGCGGACCAGCGGGATGCCGCGGCCGCCGCGGCGTCGGCCGCGTCGGGGTGCACCGGGGACACGTCGGAGTTCAGGCGGAGTACCAGCACGTCGCGGTAGAAGGCGGCAAGGTCGACGAGTGCGCGGTCCAAAGTGTCGCGCTGCGCTCGGGTCAGCCGCATCTTCTGCCGCCGCTCCAGGTCCTTGAGCTGTCCGGCGTTGCCGCGGGCGGCCTT
>JBOGDN010000470.1:0-7169 GCA_050742995.1 Stackebrandtia sp.
TTGGCCCTGAACGCCGGGATCAGTGCGGACAGATAACCGATGACCACCGCGGCGACCAGGTAGAACACCATGGTTCCCCACGGGAAGTCCAGTTCGGTGAGGAAGTCGTCGGCCAGCAGCTCGCGCACCGCGACTCCCAGTCCGGCGCCGACGGCCAGACCGAGCAGCGCGCCGAACAGCGCGATGACGATCGACTCGACGGTGACCATGCGGGACACCTTGCGACGGGTGAGGCCGACGGCTCGCAGCAGCCCCAGCTCGCGAGTGCGTTCCAGCACCGAAAGCGTGAGCGTGTTCACGACGCCGATCACCGCGATCAGCATGGCCAGACCCAGCAGGATCTGCACGATGATCAGCAGGATGTCGAACGACTCCGTCTGCTGGTCGACGAGAGCGCCGGTGTCGGAAACCGTCACTACCGGATTGTCCGCGAGGAAGCCGGCGACGGCGTCCTCGACGGCGCCCTCGTCCGCGCCCTTGTCGAGTTTGACGTAGCCGGCCACCGGGCCCGTAGCCGTGAACTGGTCGGCGTTGTCGGCCGAGATCACGTAGCCGCCCTGCATTCCGCCGAACTTCGCGACGGCCGAGACGGTGAATTCCTGCGGCGACTCCGCGCCGGGCAGGACGACCTCCACCGTGTCGCCGACCTTAGTGCCCTCGTCCTCGGAAACGCCCTTGCTGACGACGATCTCGTCGGGGCCGATCTCGTCGAGGTCGCCGGACTCCGCCGTCATGCCCATCAGGTCGGTCAGCGCGGGCAGGTCGTGGACGGCCTGGACGTACTTGACCTGGCCGTCGACTTCCGCCTGCTGTTCGGCCCAGATGCCCACGGCCGAGTCGACGCCGTCGAGTGCGGCGGTGTCGTCGATGATCGATTCGTCGAAGGTCGGCGGCACCGGCCCGGTCTGCGTCCCCTGGACCACCATGTCGGCGCTGACGTTCTCGTCGAAGAACTTCTCCACGCTTGACTGCAGCGAGGACAGCAGCACGCCTACGGCGGTCACCAGCGTCACCCCGATCATGAGGGTGGCGGCGGTGATCGCGGTGCGCCGCGGGTTGCGCGCCGAGTTGCGGCGTCCCAGCTTTCCCGGAAGCGACCAGGACACCAGACGTCCGATGGCCGAGACCGCGGGACGGGCGACCACGGGCACGAAGACCGCGGCCCCGACGAAGAGCAACAGGATTCCTCCGAAGCCTCCCCATAGCGTCGAGTTGTCGGTCGGCTCCCCGAACGCGCCGGCGAGCGCGGCGGCGAGGAGGCCGCCGCCGATCGCGAGCGTGGCGCCGCCGGCGATTCCGAAGGACTTCACCGGACGTTCGGTGTTCGCGGCCTCCCGCAGCGCGGCGATCGGCGGAATCCGTCCCGCCCTGCGGGCCGGCAGCAGCGCGGCCACCATGGTGACGCCCACGCCGACGATCAGCGCCGTCAGGTAGGCCGTCCACGGGATCACGAGAGTCGTGTCCAGCTCGACGCCCCGGTTGCCCAGGTACGCCGCGCCGCCGTATCCGACCGCGACGCCGAGCCCGAAGCCCATGACGCCGGCGATAAGTCCGACGAACAACGCCTCGAGCATCACCGAGCCGAAGACTTGCCCGCGCGATGCGCCCATGGCTCTGAACAGCGCCAGCTCCCTGGTGCGCTGGGCGACGATGATGGAGAAGGTGTTGATGATGAGGAAGATGCTCACCAGCAAAGCCACGGCGCCGAAGCCCAGCAGGACGTACTGGAAGATGTCCAGGACCGCCCGGAAGAACCCGGCGGTCTCCTCGGCCATCTCTTCGCCGGTCTTCACGTCGTAGCCGCCGCCGAGCGCGGAGGCGACGTCGTCGCTCAGCTGTTCGGCGTCCGTCCCGGAACCGCCCGTGGCCTGCACGGAGGTGTAGACGCCGGCTTCGCCGAGCAGGAACTCTTGAGCCGCCGGTTCGGTGAAGGCGACGGTGCCCTCGCCGAACAGCGTGTCGCGGTCCCCGGTGTAGCCGAAGACGCCGACGATCTTGAACATCTTTTCTTCGGGGGCGGCGGGCGACAGCAGCGGAATCTCGTCGCCGACCGTGTAGCCGGCGGCGTCGACGAGCGTGGCGCTGAGGACGACTTCGTCGTCGGCCTTCGGCTCCTCGCCTTCCCGCATCACGTACGGGTCTTCCTCGCCGAGCCAGCTCTGTCCTATGGTGAACGTGCTGGGGGGCAGCACCTTGCCGTTCTGGCCCACGACGTTGACCTGCCCGGCGACGACGCCGTCGACTTTCTCGACGCCGTCGACCGCCGCGACGTCGTCGACCACGTCGGACGTGATCCTTCCGGACATCTCGTCGGAGCCTTCGTCGAGCACCACCACGTCGACGCCTTCGTAGGCGGTCGAGAACAGCTGCTCGAAGCTTTTGCCCAGCGAGGCGTTCAGCACGAGCGTGCCGACGATGAACGTCACGCCGAGCGTGACCGCGATGCTCGACAGCAGCAGCCGCGCCTTGCGCGACAGCAGAGACTTGAAAGTGGAGCGCAGCATGCTAGGCCGACTCCCCCTGCTTGGCGTGGACGATCTCCTCGAAGCGCTTCAGCTCGTCGAGGACCCGCTCCGCGGTGGGGTCGAACATCTCGTCCACGACCTGGCCGTCGGCCAGGAACAGCACCCGGTCCGAGTAGGACGCGGCCAGGGGGTCGTGGGTGACCATCACGATGGTCTGGCCTAGCTCGTCGACGGAGCGACGCAGGAACTTCAGCACTTCCGTGCCGGACTTGGAGTCCAGGTTGCCCGTGGGCTCGTCGGCGAAGATGACCTCGGGGCGCTGCACCAGGACGCGGGCGCAGGCCACGCGCTGCTGCTGCCCGCCGGACAGCTCAGAGGGCTTGTGGTGCAGCCGGTCGCCGAGGCCGACGGTGTCGATGACCGTCCGGAACCAGTTTTTGTCGGGCTTTTGCTTGCCGATGTCGAGCGGCAGCGTGATGTTCTCTTCGGCCGTCAGGGTCGGCAGCAGGTTGAACTGCTGGAAGATGAAGCCGACCTTCTCGCGGCGCAGTTTGGTCAGCCCCCGGTCCGAAAGTCCGGTGACCTTCGTGTCGCCGATGAACACCTCGCCGCGGTCGGTGTAGTCCAACCCGGCAAGGCAGTGCATAAGGGTCGACTTGCCGGAGCCCGACGGACCCATAATGGCGGTGAATTTGCCGGCCTCAAAACTCGCGGTGACACCGTGCAGGGCTATGACCTGGGCGTCGCCAGTTCCGTAGACCTTCCAGACTTTTTCGGCCCGTGCGGCGGCCGCCGTCGCGCTCGGCACGAGGGGCTTTGCGGTCGTCACGTGGATTCCCTCCCACAATTCCTCGGCTGGGCTTTCCAGCCATGCCTTGACGTTATGCCCGGCGGAGCCCGGCTTCGTCGTGCGCGGGCACGATTCCGGTCTCCGCCCGTGGCCTAGTGGACACCCCGACCCAGGGTCGGGGAGGACCCCCGGCTCAACTCGGGGGAGGACGGATCTCTACTCCCCAGGGAGGAGACGCCGGCTCACCGCCTGGGTTTGACCAGCCCGACCTCGTAGGCGAGCACCACCGCCTGGACGCGGTCGCGCAGGCTCAACTTGGTCAGCACGTGTCCGACGTGAGTCTTCACCGTCGTCTCGCTGACCGTCAGCTCTTTGGCGATCTCGGCGTTCGACATTCCCTTGGCGACTAGAATCAGCACCTCGCGCTCGCGCTCGGTCAGCGAGTCCAGGCTGGCCGGGGTGGCGTCGTCGGGCTCGGGCAGCCGGTCGACGAACTTCTCGAGCAGACGGTTGAGGATGCGCGGCGCCACCGCGGCGTCGCCGGCGGCGACGGTGCGGATCGCCTCGACGAGATCCTCGGCGGGCACGTCCTTGGCGAGGAATCCCGCCGCTCCGGCGCGCAGCGCGCCGATGACGTACTCGTCGAGGTCGAAGGTCGTCAAGATGAGCACGCGCACCGGAAGCTTCGAATCGGCGATGGCCTTGGTGGCGGCGACGCCGTCCATGCGCGGCATCCGGATGTCCATGAGCACCACGTCCGGCAGCAGCCGTCGCGCCAGGTCGACGGCCTCGACTCCGTCGCCCGCCTCGGCGACGATGTCGATGTCGGACTCCGCGCCCAACACCATGCGAAACCCGGTGCGCAGCAGCGGTTGGTCGTCGACGAGCATCACTCTGATCGGTTGCGACGCGGCGTCGGATTCAGTGCTCAATTCGTTCCTCCAGCCGCGGCGCTCGGCAGCGCCGCCGATGTGTCGATCGGAATGACCGCATGTACGCGGAAACCCCCGCCGGGGCGGGGGCCGGTGCGCAAGGTGCCACCGTACAGGGCGACGCGTTCGCGCATCCCCACCAGTCCGTGGCCGACCCTCCCGGGGTCGGACGTCACGATTCGCTGCCCGACGCCGGTGTCGGCGACCTCGACGTCGAGGCTTTCCTCCCCGTACTGAATCCGCACTCCGGCGCGCGCCGGACCGGCGTGCTTGAGCGTATTGGTGAGGCTCTCCTGAACGATGCGATACACCGTCAACGCCACGCCCGGATCCAGCGAATACGGCTCACCGTCGACGACGAGGTTGACGTTCAGCCCGGTGTCGCGCAGCTGAGAGACCAGCGAGTGCACCCCGTCGAGGCTCGGCTGCGGGGCCAGCTCCTCGTCGCCGAATTCGTCGCTGGTGCGCAAGACGTTCAGCAGCCGCTTCATCTCGCGCAGCGTGGTGCGGCCCGTGGTCTCGATGGTCTTCAGCGCCTCGTCGGCGGCCGTTGGATCTCTGTGGAGCGTGCGGCGCGCGCCGGTGGCGAGCACTCCCATCACCGAGATGTGGTGCGCCACGACGTCGTGCAGCTCGCGGGCGATGCGGCGGCGCTCCTCGGCGACGGCCTGCGCGGCGTGCGCCGCCTGGTTCTCCTCTGCGAGCCGCGCGCGCTCGCGCAGCTCTTCCAGACGCCTACGTCGAGTGTAGACGGCGCGGCCGATGCCGAACGCGGTGATCGCGAAGAGGTAGTTCGTGATCAGCGTCGCGGTGAGCGTCATGCCCATCTCTTCTTCGGACGCGAACAGCGACATCGCCGTCACCACGCCCCACAGGATCACGTTGCCCGCGATCGCCAATCGCAGCCGTTGATGGGACGCGAGCGTGTAGCCGAGGATCATCGACGTGAAGGCGGCGGCGTTCCAGGCCGCGTAGTCGAGAGGCGTCGCCAGCATGCTCGCGACGAGCAGCGCCAGCGCCCACCACGGCAGCAGGCGGCGCAGGGCCGTCGGAATCACGCCCAGCGCCAGCCACACCCAGAACATCGAGGTCACCGGCACGTCCGGTTCCGAGTTCGCGGCCTGACCGACGACCACGAAGAACGCGAAGAGGCCCTGTACGAGGATCCCCAGCATCGTGTCGCGGAAGGCGACGTGCCGCCACAGGCGCGCGAGGACGCCGCGAAGCGTCTGCTCTCGCGTCTGGTCGCCGGCTCGGTTGATCACAGTCTGTACGTTAACGGTTCGGCGGCGGCGAACCCTCCACGCGACGGTGGATCTTCAAGTCATTCTCAAGGTCGACCCCGCGGACGCCGCGGCCTACGTCAGGGCTTGATCGGCAGCGGATACGGCGGGGGAGCGCCCCCGAACTCCGGACACGAACTCTGGTGCGCGCACCACCCGCACAGCGCGCTTTTCCTCGGCGGGAACTCTCCGGTGGACACCGCCCGCCCGATCGCCGTCCACAGCGCCGAAATCGTACGCTCCACCCCGCGGATCTCGTCTTCGTCGGGCGCGTAGTCGATGACGGAGGAGTCCTTCAGATACAGCAGCCGCAGCATCCGGGGCAGCGTGCCGCGCGTCTTCCACAGCACCAACGCGTAGAACTTCAGCTGGAACAGCGCCTGCGCCTGGAACGCGGGTTTGGGCGACGCGCCGGTCTTGTAGTCGACGACGCGAATCTCGCCGCCCGGCGCGACGTCCAGCCGATCGACGTACCCGCGCAGCCGCGGTCCGCCGTCGATCTCGGCTTCGACGAGGAACTCCCGCTCCTGTGGATCGAGACGGCGCGGGTCCTCCACCGAGAAGTACGATTCCACAAGGGCGCGTCCCTCTTTGAGCCACGCCTCCTCGGCGCCGTCGCCGGCCTCGACGAACAGCGCCGCGGCCTCCGGGTTCTCGCCGCACAGCCGCCGCCACTCCGGTTCGAGCAGCTCCACTGCGCGTTCCGGGGTGCGCTCCTGGGCGCTCAGGTCGTACAGCCGCTCCAGAACCGAGTGCACCAGGGTGCCCTTCACCATGGCCGGCGTGGCGGGTTCGGGCAGCTTGTCGATGACGCGAAGCCGGTACAGCAGCGGGCACTGCTTGAAATCCGCCGCGCGGGACGGCGAAAGCGAAACGGGAGCGGCTGGCGAGGAGGACATGACCGCCAGACTATTGCCGGGATGTGACGCCGCGCCGTCGCCTCGCCGCGCGGATCGCGACTCCTGCCTGCGTACCATCGACGCGATGAGTCAGGACCCCAGCCCAGTCGGCCGTTCCGGCCTGCGTGTCGGTCGCGTCCTCGGCGTGCCGGTGATCATCAGCCCGACCTGGCTGATCCTGGCGGTGCTGGTGACGGTCATCTACTCCGACGTCGTCCGCGGCGTTCGGCCAGACTGGAGCGACGGTCTGGTCTACCTGGTCAGCTTCGGTTTCGTGGTCACGCTGTGCGGCTCGGTGTTCCTGCACGAGCTAGGACACGCCTTCGTCAGCCGCCGCTGCGGAATCGGCGTACGCAGCATCACCTTGGAGATGCTCGGCGGACACACCGAGATGGCCGCCGAGGCCGACCGTCCGCGCACCGAAGCCTTCATCGCCCTGGCGGGGCCGGCGGTGTCGGCTCTGCTCGGGCTGATCGGGCTGGCCGGCCTCGCCTTTACCGCGCCGGACACCCTCGCCGGCCAGTTCGCGTTCCAGATCGCGGTGTGCAACATCATCGTGGCGATCTACAACTCCCTGCCCGGCATGCCGCTGGACGGCGGCAGGGCGCTGCGCGCCATGGTGTGGGCGATCAAGGGCGATCGGCACCTGGCCTCCCGCGTCGCCGGCTGGTTCGGCCGCGGCATCGCGCTGCTCACCGCCGGCGTCGGCGCCTCGCTTTACGCCAACGACATGTTGTCCGCGCTCGGCGTGGTCTTCACGCTGGTGATCGCGACGGTGCTGTGGATGGGCGCCACCCGGT
>JBOGDN010000471.1:0-13430 GCA_050742995.1 Stackebrandtia sp.
CCGAGCTCGGCGGCGTTGCGCATCAGGGAAGCCACCCGAGCGTGCGCGTACTGGACGTAGTAGACGGGGTTGTCGTTGCTGGCCCGGGTCCACAAATCCAGATCGAGATCGATGGCGGAGTCGCTTGAGTAGCGGGCGAGCGCGTAGCGTCCGGCGTCGGGACCCAGCGCGGCCGTGAAATCCTCCAGCGTGGTGATGGTTCCGGCCCGCTTGCTCATCCGCAGCGGCTGGCCGTCCTTGATGAGGTTCACCATCTGCCCGATGAGGATCTCGACAGTTTGCTCCGGGTCGTCGCCGAAGCAGGCGGCCATGGCCCGCATCCGTCCTATATAGCCGTGATGGTCGGCGCCGAGCATGTAAATGGCGCTGTCGAAACCGCGCTGCCGCTTGTCGAGGTAATAGGCGCAGTCGGCGGCGAAGTACGTCCATCGACCGTCGGAGCGGCGCAACACCCGGTCCTTGTCGTCGCCGTGGACGGTGGTGCGCAGCCAGGAGGCACCTTCGGATTCGTATACCGAGCCCTGCTCGGTGAGCTTGGCCAGCGCCGCGACGATCTCGTCGCGGTCGTGCAGACCCTGTTCGCTGAAGTACACGTCGAAACTGACGCCGAAGTCGGCCAGGGACCGTTTGATGTCGGCGAGCATCAGCTCCTCGCCCTCGCGGCGGAACAGCGCGTGCGGGTCCGACGAGGTCAGCGCGTCAGGGTGATCTGCGACGATCCGCCGCGCCAGGTCGGCGACGTATTCGCCCTGATAGCCGTCGTCGGGGACGGGTTCGCCCTTGGCCGCGGCGAGCAGAGAGGCGGCGAAGGTGTCCATCTGGGCGCCGGCGTCGTTGACGTAATACTCGGTGGTGACGTCGGCGCCGCTGGCGGTCAACACGCGAGCCAGCGCGTCGCCGACCGCGGCCCACCGCACATGTCCGATGTGAATCGGACCGGTGGGGTTGGCGGAGACGAACTCCAGGTTCAGCTTCTTGCCGGCCTGAGAATCATTGTGGCCGTATGTCTTCGCCTTGGCCACGATCTGACCGGCCAGCGCACCGGCGGCGCCGGTCTCCAGCCGGATGTTGAGGAATCCCGGGCCGGCTATGCCGACGTCGGCGATCCCGTCGACCGCGCGCAGCTTCTCGGCGAAGGCTTCGGCCAGCTCCCGCGGCGGCTTGCCGGCCTTCTTGGCCAGCTGCAGCGCCAGGTTCGAGGCGTAGTCGCCGTGCTCGGGGTTTCTGGGTCGCTCCACACTCGTCGACTCAGGCAGAACGGAGGCGTCGAGCCCTCCGGCTTCGAAGGCCGCGCGCACGGCTGTCAGCACCTTTTCGGCGAGGATTTCTGGAGTCACGCAGGACATGGTATAGGTCCATATCGTGGGCGACACCTGGATAACCACGCGTTTGACTCGCGGCACGGCAGATACCCGATCGTGATTCCCGTCGCATACTCTGAACGCTCGGGCGGCGTCGCCGCCCCGCACGACCAGCCCATGCCCGTCCCCTTGTCGACCGAACGCGGAGCCTGCGAAGACCGCTATGACTTACGACCCCTACAACCCGCTGGGAGACAAGCCGCCGAGCGAGGACCCCAACCGCCCCAAAGACGGCGACAACGTCGGCGCCCAGTACTCCTTCGACAACGGGTCCTATCAGCCCGCCCCGCCGGAGCAGACATGGCCGGACGGGAGCCCGCCCGGACCGCCGAACTCCTACGCCTCCCCGCTGCCGGGCGGCTATCCGCAGCAGCCGTACGGGCCGCAGGACTACCCGGTGACGAGCGTCCCCGACCAGAACAACCCGGTCACCAGCGTGCCCGGCGCACCCGGTCCGGGCTGGCAGTCGCCGCCTGGCCCCGTGGCGGGTCCGCCGGCGTTCGCGCCCGTGCCGCCGCGCGACAGGTCTGCCGGCAAGGTCGTGGGCATCGTGGGCCTGGTCGTGGGCGTCGTGGTTCTCGTGCTCCTGATCGTCTGCTGCTGCCTGCCGCTGATCGCCACGATGTAGCGGCTCAGCCGACGATGTTGTTCTCCCAGGCCCACGCGGCGATCTCGACTCGGTTGCGCACGCCGAGCTTGGCGCGCACCGACTCCAGGTGAGTCTTCACGGTCGACAGCGACACGAACAGCTCGGCGGCGATCTCGCCGTTGGTGCGGCCGCGAGCGACCCGCTCGACGACGTCGAGCTCGCGTTCGCTCAACGGCGCCGGCCGCGGCGACGGGTTCGGCTGCGTCAGGTGTTTGAGCAGGCGCACCGTCACCGACGGGGACACCAGGGAGTCCCCGGCCGAGGCGGCGCGCACCGCCTCGATCAGCAGGGTCGGCCCGGCGTCCTTGAGCAGGAAGCCCGAGGCGCCCGACTTCAGCGCGCCGTAGACGTACTCGTCCATGTCGAACGTGGTGACGACGACCACCCGCAGCGGGTCGACGACGCCTGGCCCGGCCAGCAGCCGGGTGGCCTGCAGGCCGTCCTGGCGCGGCATGCGGATGTCCATCAGGCACACGTCGGGACGACAACGTCGGGCCAGCTCCACGGCTTCGACGCCGTCGGAGGCCTCGGCGACGACCTCCATGTCGGGCTGGGAATCCAGGATCATCCGGAATCCGGTGCGCACCATCTGCTGGTCGTCGGCGATCAGCACGCTTATCGTCAAATGCGGCTCCTCACGCTTGCGGCGACCGTGATCCTGCCATCGGCAGTCGCGCCGTGGTTTCCCAGCCTCCTTCGGGGCGCGGCCCGGCGGTCAGCTCGCCGCCAAGCGCGCGGACGCGTTCGGCGAGTCCGGCCAGTCCGTAGCCGCCTCCGACGTTGCTGAGCCGGTTGTGGCGATTCGACATTCCGTTGTCGCGGACGGCGACTTCCACGTTGACGCTCGCCTTGGATATGGACACCGTCACGGCAGAAGCCGTCGAGGCGTGCTTGCGGACGTTGGTGAGGCCTTCCTGCACTACGCGGTAGATCGACGAGGCCACCTCGGGCGGAAGCGACTCGGGCGTCAGCTCCGGCGAGAGGTAGAGGACGGCGAAGTCGTCGCCGAGCCGGAACCGCTCGACGAGCTCGGCGGTCTGCGCCAGGTCGCCGAGCGGGCGGGCGCCGGCGCCGTCCTCGCCTTCGCGCATGACGGCCACCAGCCGCCGCATCGAGGTCAGCGCTTCCAGCCCGGCCTGCTCGATGGCGGCGAACGCCTCGCGGCTGCGCCGGGCGTCGTCGTCGGAGAGGTACTGGGCGGCCTGAGCCTGCACCACGATGCCGGTGACGTGGTGGGCCACGAAGTCGTGCAGGTCGCGCGCCAGTTCGAGGCGTTCGCCGCGCCGCACCTCGGTCAGCGCGCGTTTGCGGCGCAGATCGGCGCTGCGTAGGTACAGCCCGGTGGCGACCGCGGCGATCACCGGGAAGGCGACCAGCACGACCAAGACCGCCAGCTGCGGCCCGTCGCTTGCTCGCGCCGGCAGCATCATGGCGGCGACGACCAGAGACGCCGAGGCGGCCTTGCCCCACGGGGCGTCCCAGCGCCGCACGCACCACACGACGGCCACCAGCAGGGCGCAGCCCTCGGCGACGCCGGGCATGACGAACTTTAGTTCGAACTCGACGATCGTGGCCGCCGCCGACGCCGCCGCCAAGAGCGCGCCCCAGGCGGGCAGCACCCGATCGGCGAAGAACACCGCGGCGATCGCGGCCACGCCGGTGAGCGCGGTCGGCGCGATCAAGATCAGGCCGAGTTCCGGCCACGCGTTGCCGGCGCGCGCCCAGGTCTCCAGCAACCAAAGCATCCCCAGGGAACCCGCGAGGATCACTTGGAAGAGCCAGCCTCCCAGCTGGTGAATGCGGTCGCTTGAGATCACGTCAGACAAGCTACGCGGCCGAAGCGGCCCATCGGCCGAAAGACCGATCCGACGCGCCCCGAACCGGTCGGCGAGCCGAGGTGGCCGACCTCGATTTCGCGGACTGTGGGGACATGGACGTAATCACCACTGTCGGAGCCCTGTTCGGAGCCGTTCTCGGCGCGGCGTTCCTCCTCGCCGGAGGAGTGCTGCTGCCGCTGTGGCAGCTGTCCGACGAACACGACACGACGGCGAAGCAGCGGAAGGCGGCGTATCGCAGCGCCGCTCGCTCGACAGCCGAACACCGCGAGGCGGCGGCATGACCGAAACGATATTGACGGGTGCCGCGCTGACGAAGCGATTCGGGACGACCGTGGCGCTGGCGGGCGTCGACTTCTCCCTCGGACGCGGAGAGACCGTGGCGATCATGGGCCCGAGCGGCTCGGGAAAGTCGACGCTGCTGCACTGTCTGGCCGGGATCATGCGGCCGGACTCCGGCGAGGTCCACTTGATGGATCAGCGCGTCGACACCATGTCGGAGTCACGCCGCAGCCGGCTGCGGCGCACCCGCTTCGGCTTCCTATTCCAATTCGGACAACTGCTTCCGGAGCTTCCCGCCGACGAGAACACGGCCCTGCCGCTGATGCTCGACGGCGCGCCCAAACACGACGCGCTGCGTGCGGCGCGCTTCTGGTTTTCGGCCCTGGGAATCGGCGCCCTGCTGCGGCGGCGTCCCGGCGAGCTGTCGGGCGGGCAGGCACAGCGCGTCGCGCTGGCCCGGGCGCAGGTGACGCGGCCGGTCGTGGTCTTCGCCGACGAACCCACCGGCGCCCTCGACCAGGCAACGGGCGCCGACATGATGCGCGCGCTCGTCAGGGCCACCAAGGGCGAGAACGCCTCGCTGGTGGTGGTCACCCACGACGCCGCGGTGGCCGCGCACTGCGACCGCACCATCGAGATTCGCGACGGCCTCGTCAGCGGCGCTTCGGTCCCGGCCCCCTCCGGCGCCGTCCCCGCCGCGGCGGGCCACGTGCCGCCCCCCTCTCCCCAGCCGGCTGAGGCGCCGACCGGGCCTGACGTCAGCGCCTGCAAACGACCGGGGGCGTGGTGATGCGTCAAACCATCTGGCTCGCGTGGCGGCTGCTGCGCGGCGACGGGCGCCGCGGCGCGCTCGGTTCGGTCCTGACGTTCGCGGCGGTCGCCGTGACCACGGCGCTGCTGCTGTTCGCGGTGGCCGGCAACCTCGCCTTCGCCGAACGCGGCGAGCGCACGTCTTGGAGGCTGCCTGAAGCCGTCGACGACGGCGAGGCGACGGCGATCGAGGCGTCGAGCACGGACTTCGTCGCCGGTCAGCGCCTAGTCCGCCTCGACCTCGCCGCCACCGGCCAAGGCACGCCGCCGACGCCGCCGGGCATGGACGACTTCCCCGAACCCGGCGAGGTGTGGGTGTCCCCGGCGCTGGCCGAGCTGATCGAGTCGCTTCCCGACGAACAGCTCGCCGACAGGTTCCCGTCCGCGCCGGCCGGCGAGCTCGGCGACGAAGCCCTGATCCACTCCGAGGAGCTGGTCGCGGTGGTCGGCCGCGACGCCGACGACCCGGCGATGACGACCTCGCGCGACGACTTCAGAGCGGTCTCGCCGACCCCGATCGACGGCTTCGACTCGTCGCAGGTGACGGACGCCGCGGCGACTTACCGCATCCTCATGGCGGCCGCCACGGTGTTCCTGACGGTGCCGCTGCTGGTGTTCGGGGGCGCCGCGGCGCGGCTGACGGTCGCGCGCCGCGACCAGCGGCTTGCCGCGCTGCGGCTGGTCGGGGCCACGCCCCGGCAGGTGGTCGGCCTGACCGCGATCGAGGCGATGATCACCGCCGCGCTCGGCGCCCTGGCCGGCGCCGCGCTGTACCTGGCGGCCATGCCCGCTTTGGCGCGCATCCCCATCCAGGGGGGCGACTGGTACGTCTCCGACTTGTGGCCCGGGTTCGGCTGGCTGGCCGCGACGCTGTTGGCGGTTCCCGCGGTCGTGGGGTTGTCGGCCGTGGCCGGCCTGCGCCGCGTCGTGGTGTCGCCCCTGGGCGTGGCGCGGCGGCACACTCCGCCGGGGCTGCGCGCGATACGGGTGGCGGTGTTCGCCGTAATGGCCGTCTCCTTCCTGGCGGCCACGCAGCTCACGGCGGGCATGGGCACGACGGGTCAGATCGTGCTGCTGTTGCTGCTCGCCGGGGCGTTCGCGGCGCTGAACCTGGTCGGGGCCTTCACGGTGTCGGTGATCGGCAGGATCGTCGCCGGCACGGCACGGCGCGCGTCGACTCTGCTGGCGGGCCGTCGGATGATCGACGATCCGCGTTCGGCCTGGCGCACCGTCGCCGGAGTGGCGTTGACCGGTTTTGTCGCCGGGTTCATGGTCTTGCTGGCGCCCGGCCAGTTCGCCGAGCCGGGCGACGCCGCCACATTGCGGGCGGCGGCGTCCGAGGCCGAAGCCGAGGCCTTGGCCGACGAGCTGTCGTCTGAGCTGTCGGAGGTCGCGGAGGTTCGAATCCTCGAAGACAAATACGGCAACTACGGCGACGACGAAACCGCTTCGGTGCTGGAGATCACCTCATCCGACGCCGACGCCGACGCCGACGGCGCGGCCGACGAGGTGCGCACCAGCGCGGCCCAGATCGCGCCGCAGCTGGTGTGGGAGTCGACGGCCGACGACATGGCCGCCGGCGAACAGATGCTGAACGACCTGCGCACCGGCACGCTGACGGTGTTGGCGGCCTCGCTGCTGCTCGCGACGGTCAGCGCCGGGATCACGGCCGCCTCCTCGGTGCTGGACCGCAGGCAGGTCTACGCGCTGCTGCGGCTTTCGGGAACTCCGATGTCAACGCTCAACTCCGCGCGCCGCAAGGAAACCCTGATCCCGCTTGCGGTGATGGGCGGCGGATCGCTGTTCGCCGGAATCGTGCTCGCGCTGCCGTTCCTCAATCCGTCGGGCGTGAGCAGATTCGGCCTGGCCATGCTGGCGACGACGGTCGTCCTCGGCCTGGCCGCCATCCTCGCCGCCGGGGCGCTCAGCCGCCCGCTGCTGCGCGCCGTCACCCTCAACCCGACTCCACGCCCCGACTGAGCTTCACCTCAGTGAATACCGTGGGCCGTGGCGACCGCAGACGCCGCGGCCCACGGCAATATCGTCCTGTGGAACGGCCGTCGACGTGGTGTGTCGATCTCCTCGACAAGCGGTGTCCGATTGCGGTCAGTCCTGCCCGAACGTTCCCGTGACGAGTTCTCCTGCCGGCTCGTACTTGCCGATCACGACTCCGCTGGCGGAGACCTTGCTGTCGACGAGCTTCAGCCCGGCGGGGACGGCGCCTTCCGCGAACAGGCGCTTGCCAGACCCGACGACGACGGGGAAGACCAGCAGGTGGAACTGGTCGACAAGGTGGTGACGCAACAGCGTCTGGATCAGGTTCGCGCTGCCGTGCACCTGCAGCTGCGGCCCGTCTTCCTTCTTAAGGGCCGCGACGCCTTCGGCCGCGTCTCCCTCGATCAGGACCGAGCCTCGCCACTCCAGCGTGGGACGACCGCGCGAGGCGACGTATTTGACGGCGTCGTTCAACGGCTTGGCGCCGGCCTCTTCCGGGGCGTCCGGCCAGTATGAGGCGAAGATGTCGTAGGTCTTGCGTCCGAGAACCAGGTCGAACGGCGGGGTCATCAGCTCGCCCATGGCCTGACCTACCTGCTCGTCGAAGTAGTTCACCGCCCAGCCGCCGTGCCCGAAGCCGCCGGCTTCGTCCTCTTCGGGCCCGCCCGGGGCCTGCATGACGCCGTCGAGCGTCAAGAAGGCGGTCACGATCAGTTCTCTCATTTTTCGAGTCCTTCCTCGGATCCCAGGGCTTCAGTCAAGCCCTCCGCGGTAAAGACTGCCCAGCGGAGCGAAACTCATCGGTCGCCGGTCGCACCTAGCCGCTCAGCTTTGCCTCGTGCAGGATTCTGGCGATCATCGAGCCGTCGACGAGTCGCCATCCGCAGATCTGGACCGAGCGATAGACGACCGACCCGATCCGTTGGTCTCGGCGGCTCGCGGCCCAGTCGGCAAGCGCCGCCGGGTCCGGGACCGGGGCGCCAAAGTGCAGCAGGCTCAAATACCACAGGTCGCGCGTGAAGGACCGCTCGTAATGCTCCACGCCTCGCGCGTCTAGCGCGTCCACATAGATTTTCCGCAGCCGCGGGAATGCCTCGGAGGAGTCGTGCCCCATGGCCATGACTCCTCCCTTGTGGGCGGCCAAGCCGCGCAGCTCCAGCTCGATCGCGGGCGTGGCCGCGGCGGCTTCGTCCAAGGCGGCGGCGTATCGCGCCAGACGCGCGTCGCCGTCGAGGTCGCGCGCGCTGTGCGCCTCGAGACATCGCAGGGTGGTGTGCAACATCCGCCCGTCGTGCACCCAGTGGCCGCCCCCGGCGATCGCGGCGGCCTGCCGCCCCAGCTCGGTCAGGCGGTCGACGATCTCCCCTTCGGGGCGCAGCACCGCGCTGATCCCGAAACGCGGGCCGCCGGCGCCGGGCGGCCCGTCGACGTGGATCTCCCCGGCCCGCAGTTCCGCCTGGCCGCGGTCGAAAAAGCTCTCGACTGAAGACATCCCGCGAGCCTAGCCGGGGCTCGGCGGGACGAGGTGCGGCTTATTTCACTGTCGGCACGCTTGTCCGGGCGGCGTCGCGAGCGTATAAACGTAACCATGAGTTCCGTTACTAGTGGTTCCGTTAATCGTCGCCCCACGCGGCGGCTGACGCTCGTCGTCGGCGTCGGGCTGATCTTCGTCAGCGCGTTTCACCTGATGCTGTTTTTCGTCGCGTCGGGGCACGTCGGCGACTGGCTCGGCGGCGACCTGTACACCGACGTCGACCCCTTCACGCGCATGCGCGGCAGCGAGGGCTTCTTCTGGGCTTCGCTGGGCAGCTTCGCCGCCCCGCTGGGTCTGATCGGGGCGTGGGCGATCCACACCGCACGCTCCGGCGCCGGCGTGCCGGCCTTCGTCGGGTGGACGCTCGCCGCGTGGGGCGTGGTCGGTTTCGGCGTGTACCCGGTCGGCGGCTTCCCGCTGAGCGTGCTGTTCGGCGTGCTGCTGGCGATCGACGGCCGTCGGGCGGCTCGCCAGGACGAGCAGGCTCAGGCCGCGCCCAACGCGCGCACCGTCGCGTCGACGTGAGCTTCCCGCCGCCGCGGCGTCATGGGTTCGCCGGCGATCACCAGCCGCACGAAAATCGGCCCCAGGATCAGGGCGTGCGTCGCGGCCGTGTCCGGGACGACGGCTATCTCGCCGCGGTCGCGAGCGCGCCGCAGCAGCTCGGCGACGACGTCGCGCTGTACGCGAAGGAAGCTGCCGCGGAAACGCTCGGCCAACTCGGGGTCGGCGAGGACGTCGGCTATCAGGCTCGACACCGACAGCTCGGCCCGGCCGACCATCTCGCAGATCTCCTCGGTCAGCACGGCGAGGTCGGCGCGCAGCGAGCCCGCGTCCGGGGCCGCCGACTCGTCGAGATCGTGCACGGCGAGGGTGTACACCAGCTCGGCCTTGGAGCGAAAACGCCGGTAGATCGCGGGCTTGCCCACGCCGGCGCGCGCGGCCACGGCGTCGACGGTGAGCCGGCCGTATCCGACCTCGGCCAGCAGCACCAGGACCGCGGTGCGCAGCTTCTCGTCGACGCGCTCGTCGCGCGGGCGGCCCAGCGGCTTCTTCGGCATTCCGCAAAGATACGACACCGGCGGTTACGAAACGCCCGGGCCGCTCGCGAGGAGGGCCCGGGCGTCTCAAGCGTCGCCGGCGGCGATCAGAAGTCTTCGTCCAAATCGACCTTTCCGTCCACGGCCACCTGGTAGGCGGTGGGGCGGCGTTCGAAGAAGTTGGTCAGCTCCTGGACGTCTTGCAAAGCCATGAAGCCGAACGGGTTGTCGGAGCCGTAGCGAGTCGGCATGCCGAGCCGGGTCAGCCGCTGGTCGGCGACATATTCCAGGTAGGACTTCATGTCGGCGACCGTCATGCCGGCCAGTCCGTCGCCGCACAGGTCCCGCGCGAACTGCAGCTCGGCGGCGACCGCCTCGTCCAGCATCTCCGTGACCTGTTTGGCCAGCTCGTCGTCGAACAGCTCGGGCTCCTCGGAACGCACCACGTCGACCACGCTGAACGCGAAGTTCATGTGGCACGACTCGTCGCGGAAGACCCAGTTGGTTCCCGCGGCCAGTCCGTCGAGCAGACCGCGCGAGCGCAGCCAGTACACGTAGGCGAAGGCGCCGTAGAAGAACAGCCCTTCGATGCAGGCGGCGAAGCAGATCAGATTGAGCAGGAACGCCCGGCGATCCTCCTTGGTGCGCAGCTCGCTCAGCTCGTCGATCGAATCGATCCACTTGAAACAGAAGTCGGCCTTGGTCTTGATCGACGGTATGTGCTCCACCGCGGCGAAGGCTTTGACCCTGTCCTCGGGATCGGGCAGGTACGTGTCAAGCAGCGTCAAATAGAACTGGACGTGCACGGCTTCCTCGTACAGCTGCCGCGACAGGTAAAGCCGGGCCTCCGGCGCGTTGACGTGCTTGTAGAGGTTCAGCACCAGGTTGTTGGCCACAATGGTGTCGCCAGTGGCGAAGAACGCGACCAGCCGATTGACCAGGTGGCGTTCGCCGTCGGTGAACTTGGCCAGGTCCGGCAGGTCCGAGGCCAGGTCGACCTCTTCGACCGTCCACGTGTTGCGGATGGCCGCCCGGTACTGCTCGTAGAAGTCCGGGTAGCGCATCGGGCGCAGGGTCAGGTCCATTCCGGGATCGAGGAGCATCCCGCGTTTTTTCCGCGTCGTCACTGGCACGCCTCACAGGTCTCGGGGTTTTCGAGGGAGCAGGCGATCGCGTCCGCGTCGGGCGTCGCCTTGGCGGCGACGGCCATTGACGGCCGTCGTTCCGATTTTTCAGAAATCGTGGTCTGGTTGATTCGGGTGGCCGGACGCGACCGCAGGTAGTAGGTGGTCTTGAGCCCGCTGCGCCAGGCGTAGGCGTACATCGAGGACAGTTTGCCGATCGTGGGCGCGGCCATGAACAGGTTCAGCGACTGGCTCTGGTCGATGAACGGGGTTCTTCCCGCCGCCAGGTCGATGAGCGCGCGCTGCGGCAGCTCCCATGCGGTGCGGTACAGCCGCCGCACGTCCTCCGGGATCGCGGCGACGTCGGCGATCGAACCCTCGGCGCGGACGATCGCGTCGCGGAGCTCCTCGTTCCACAGACCGCGCGCCTTGAGGTCGGCGACGAGGTACCGGTTGACCTGAAGGAACTCGCCCGACAGCGTCTCTCGCTTGAACACGTTGGACACGACCGGCTCGGTGCACTCGGCGCAGCCGGCGATCGCGGCGATGGTGGCCGTCGGCGCGATCGCGATCATCAGCGAGTTGCGCAGCCCGTCGACGGCGACCTGCCGGCGCACCGCCTGCCAGGCTTCGGGCTGGCTGATTCGCGCGTTCGGCCAGTGGTCGACGTGCAGCACCCCCTCGGCCGCGCGCGTGTCCGCATAGGAGGGGTGGGCGCCGAGACGCGAGGCCAGTTCGGCGGAGGCGGAGTACGCGGCAAGCGCGATGTGCTCGGAGATCCGGTCGGAAAGCGCGAGGGCCTCCGGCGAGTCGAAGGGCAGACGCAGTGTGAAGAAGACGTCGGCCAGCCCCATCAGGCCCAGCCCGATCGGGCGCCATTTCTGGTTGGCCTTCTCGGCTTCGGCGGTCGGGTAATACGACAGGTCGATCGTGCGGTCCAGAAAGGTCACCGCGGTGCGGACGGTCTGCGCGAGCTTGTCGAAGTCCACGCCGTCGGCGTCGCAGTGCGCGGCGAGGTTGATCGAGCCAAGGTTGCACACGGCGGTCTCGGCGTCGCTTGTGACCTCCAGGATCTCGGTGCACAGGTTCGACAGGTGCACCACGTTCTCCGGACGGGCGGTCTGGTTGCAGGTGCGGTTGGCGGCGTCGGAGAAGGTCATCCATCCGTTGCCGGTCTGAGCCAGGGTGCGCATCATGCGTCCGTAGAGGTCGCGGGCGGGAGTCGTCCGCACGGCTTTGCCGGCGGCTTCGGCGGCGCGGTAGGCGCGCTCGAACTCCTCTCCCCACGCGTCCACGAGTTCGGGAACGTCCTTGGGGTCGAACAGCGACCAGGTCTCGTCGGCTTCGACCCGGCGCATGAACTCGTCGGGGACCCAGTTGGCCAGGTTGAGGTTGTGGGTGCGGCGGTCGTCGGCGCCGGTGTTGTCACGCAGCTCCAGGAACTCCTCGACGTCGGCATGCCAGGTGGCGAGGTAGACGCAGGCGGCGCCCTTGCGGCGTCCGCCCTGGTTGACGGCGGCGACGCTGGAGTCGAACGTGCGCAACCACGGGACGATGCCGTTGGAGTGGCCGTTGGTGCCGCGAATCAGCGACCCGCGGCTGCGGATCCTCGACCAGGCCATCCCAATGCCCCCGGCGAACTTGCTCAGCCGGGCGGCCTGCGCGTAGCGCTCGTAGATCGAGTCCAATTCGTCGCGGGGAGAGTCGAGCAGGAAGCAAGAGGAAAGCTGCGGATGACTGGTTCCGGAGTTGAAAAGCGTCGGGGAGCTGGGCAAATACGACAGCGTGCTCATCAACCGGTAGAGGCTCGCGGCGTCGTCGACCGACTCCGAAAGCCCGCATGCCACCCGCAGGAAGAAGTGCTGCGGCGTCTCGAGCACCAGCCGCGTCTCGGGGTGGCGCAGCAGGTAGCGGTCGTAGACGGTGCGCAGTCCGAAGTACTCAAAGCGGTCGTCGCGGGAGGTGTCCACAAGGTCGTCCAACGCGGCGGCGTCGGTCGCGACGAACTCGGCGAGCGCGTCGGCGATCAGGCCACACGCGTGTCCCGCCGCGACGGACTCGCTGAAGCGCGTCACCCCGGAGCGGCTGGCCTCGTCGGCGACGTGAGCGCTCAGCAGCCGGGCCGCGAGTTTGCTGTAGGCGGGCTGCTTGGCCACAAGCGAGGCGGCGGTTTCCACGGCCCGCAGCCGCAAATCCGACTCCGAGGCGCCCGGCCACACGCCGGACGTCGCTCGGGCGACGACGATTTCAGGATCCACGTCCGGCAGGTTCGCGGCGTGTCGACGGATCGCGCCGACCAACTCCTCGGCGGCTTTCACAGATGGTGCGGCTGTCGTCATGCTCACGTTCTGTCCCCTCAAGCCAGTGCGCGGAGAGCCGCCGTCGCCGTCTTTCGGAGTGCGGCCTTTTTGGGCTGTCCGCACCCTTATCGTGATCGAGCAGACCTCGCAAACGCGTATGAATAATCGCTGTCCGACCGCTTGCGCGCGGCTCGCGACCGACCGCCCAGGCGGCACGAACGAGCATACATGTTGTGGTCCGAAGCGTCAGCTACCCCAAAGTATTGAGATTTCGGCGTGTTTCGTCCTAAACTACGTACACTTGTCCAGCTGCGGATTCGCCGGCTTCGACGCCCGGCCGACCGCCTGCCTCACGATGCTCCGAGGGTGTGACACGGCCGCCTCGGCCGCGCTTGTCGAGCCGCGAAACCCCCACGCGCCCTTGCGCCGCCGCCTGATAACCTCGCTAGGTCTTACGGCCCCGTTAGCTCAGGGGATAGAGCACCGGCCTCCGGAGCCGG
>JBOGDN010000472.1:0-2816 GCA_050742995.1 Stackebrandtia sp.
GGGCGACGGGGCGCGGCCGTTCGCGGTGCACGCGCCGCCCCAGCACCTGTCCGGGGATCTGTTTGAGGAGCATTTCGGGCCGGCGACGGTGATCTGCCGCGCGCCGACCCGCGACTTCGAGGCCATCATGGACAAGGTCCCGGGCAACCTCGTCGCGACCGTGATCGCCGCCGACTCCGACGCCGACGCGGCCGCCGCCCTGCTGCCCGGACTTGCACGCGGCGCCGGGCGCGTCGTGTGGAACGGCGTGCCGACAGGCGTCGCGGTCTGCGACGCCATGCACCACGGCGGCCCGTGGCCCGCCTCCTCGACGCCGGGGTTCACATCCGTGGGCACCGCCGCCGTCCAGCGGTTTCTTCGTCCGGTGGCGCTTCAGGGCGTTCCCGACTCGATCGCCGCCGCCGTCTTCGCCGAATAAGCCGCTCGCCGAGCGACGCCACAGTGGCGTGCCGACCGGCCGGCCGCGACCACGACGGGGGGCGCGGTTCGCCGCGAAATCTGGTCTACTGGCGTTAACGGCGACAAAGGAGGTCCGCGATGATCACCGTCGTCGCCCTTTCCGCGTACGTGACGAGCATGCTGGCCATCACGGGCCTGCGAAGTCTGATCCAGTATCGCCGCACCGGCGATTTCGGATGGCGCGTCCGCGGCGGCGGCGGGCTGCTGCGCAGCGGACCGCAGACCGCGGTCATCGTGGGGCTGTTCGTCCAGTTCTTCGGAATGCTCGCGGACTTCGCGGGACTGCTGCCGCTTGTGGAGGCGCTGGACGTGACGGCGTCGCGCGTCGTCGGCGTGGCGATCATGCTCGCGGCGACCGCGGGAGTCCTGGCCGCACAGCTGGCGATGGGGTCGTCGTGGCGCATCGGGGTCGCGGACGACGAGCGCACGCGGCTAGTCGTCCACGGCTGGTTCGCGTTCGTGCGCAACCCGATCTTCGCCGGCACCTGCGCGCTCACAGTGGGCGCGGCCCTGGCTGTGCCCAACCTGGTCGTCGTCGCCGGGGTGGCGCTGACGGCCGCCGGCGTGGAGTACCAGGTGCGACGGATCGAGGAGCCGCACCTGCGGCGGATCCACGGCGACGACTACCTGCGCTACGCCGCGACGGTCGGACGCTTCGTGCCGCACGTCGGACGACTGCGGCAGCGGTGACGCCTGATCAGGTGATCATCCCCAGGGCGTGCCGGGGATTCTCCCGGTGATTTCCCTGACGCTGTCCGCGCCCTCGGAGAGGTTGTCGCCCACCTCGTTGAGGTCGACCGAGATGTTGGGAGTCTCCAGGGACACAAAGGGAGCGCTCACTCTGGGAAGCAGCCGCACCCGGCCGTCCTCGTCGGCGCCCCAGCTGATGCCGGGGATCATGCTGTCGTTCAGGCTGACGCTGCCGAGGCTGGCGGTCAGCGCCCCTACGTCTTGTTGCGGAAGCCTCGCCTCGAGCGTGTGCTGCGGGCTGCCGCCGAGGTTGAGGCTGGGGCCGTCGGCGCCCCACAGAGTCGCGTCGAGGTTGAGCTGGTCGCCGTCGCCGTGCTCGGAGCTGAAGGTGAGGGGGCCGTATTGCCGCTCCCACTCTTCTTCGGTCAACTGGTCGAACAAAGGCCTCTGCATCCAGTCGGGCATCCACTCCGGACCCGCCGGCTGCGGCATCCCTTCTCTCCAGCCGCCGTTGAGCCATTCCAGGACGCTCTGGTCGTCGCCGTCCTCGCCGCCGCCTTCGCCGTCGTCGCCGCTTTCGCCGTTGATGGCGCTGACGGCGGCTTCGTCGGCCTCTTCGGCCATGGCCAGGGCTTCGTCGATGATGGCGCGCGCCTGCTCGGCCAGCGAGGCGTTGTGTTCGGCGACGGTCGCCGAATCGACGACCGGGGTCGTCACCGTGCCGTCGCCGCCGATGGTGATGCCGGTGCCGGAGACCACGTCGAGTGCGCTTTGCAGGTGCTCCTTGGCGGCGTCGATGCCGTCGACGAGGTCTTCGAGCGCGGCCTGGCCGCGCGTGAAGGCGCTGGAGGCGGCCCACAGGGGCGCCTGCTGGTTGATCAGCAAATTGCTCGCGCCGAACGCGTCCTGGCCTTGCCACATGTCCGACGGAATGGCCGACGCCGAGCCCACCTCCGTGCTGCGGTCGGAAAGACTGCTCGACAGGCTCGCGGCCGTCTCGGCGGCGGTCGCCAGTCTGGACGTGTCCATATCGACCAATTGAGCATAGGTAACCATGAATATGACTCCTCACGACTCAGGGCATGCTGAAGCACGAAACCGCAGGTCAAATCAAGGGCAATGGCTTTAGTAACCGCAACTTAGCACCGAACATTTGACGCTCAAAGTGCCGAAATGAAACGCGAAAGAACACGAAAAGCGGGCGTCGCGCACGAGAGGGTATTGCGGCAACGGTGCGCGCGACGCCCGCCGGGGCCCGAGAATCTAGCGGGGGCGCGACGGTCTCGGGCCTGCTTGCGGGGCTATTTCAGGGATGTGGGCGGGAGGCTGCCCCTCCGCGACGGCCAGGCGATACACCGCCATGGCCTTGTCGACGATGTCCATCGCCAACTTCGAATGCGGCATCACCCAATATGCCTGTCCGGGGGCGAATTGGAGAGACGGAGTGACACAGGCGTCCCAACGCACGGTTCCCAGTTGGCGCGGACGGCCTTGCGAGTCGACGGCGTTGAGCCACAGCGCGTGCTCGCCGTGACGATGGACCGTGATCTCGCGACCGGATGCCGTGAACGACCCCAGCAGCTGCGGCGCCTCGACGGGTTCGGCTCTCATCGGCATGTCGCGCCTCCTCGACGGTCCTCGCGCCGGCCGACTCCACCCACCTGGAG
>JBOGDN010000473.1:0-1616 GCA_050742995.1 Stackebrandtia sp.
GCGTGCACGCCTCGTAGGGCACCTCGCCGGCAACGGGCGCTCCGGCGTGCGACAGCACCGCGAGCGTCGCCGGCGCCGGCAGCGGGATCCCGCCGTGCGCCCCCCGGGTCGTCCCGCCTCCGGCGACCACCGTGCTTGCCGACAGCCGGTCCAGGCCGCGGTGCTCGGCCAGCCAGTGCAGCCCGGCGCAGGCGGCGGTGACGTCGGCCAGAGAGTCGAGCGCGCCGACTTCGTGAAAGTGCACCTGCTCCAGGGACGTGCGGTGCGCGACGGCCTCGGCGCGTCCCAGCCGCGTGAACACGTCGACGGCCGCCTCGCGCACGCGCCGCGGCAGGTCCGCCGCGGCGATCAGGTCGCGAATCGCCGGGTAGCGGCGGTCGACGTCGCTGTCGGGGCAGTCGACGTCGACCTTGACCGCGGCAAGACCATGGCGGGTGGTCGCCGAGGCGCTCAGCCGCACCGGTTCGACGCCGAGGGCGTCCACACTCGCTTGGAGCGTCTCGAGCGGGACGCCGGCGTCCACGAGCGCGCCCAGGAACATGTCGCCGCTGGCGCCCGCGGCGCAGTCGAGCCAACCGATCACCGTTGCGACTCCTTTTCTCCCAGCGCATCCGCCGGGGGGTCTTCATCTTCGCGCCCGCGGCGAGGCGCCGCCGCGGTTCGACCGGCTGTCTGAGACGCAAGTCTCCCCGTCGGGGCCGGATGGGCAGGTCCACAAGCTGCGCATATTCTTGGCACGGGTTGTTCCTTCTAACGACAGGAGCGGGGCTGTGGCGCGCGTCGTCGTCGACGTCATGCTCAAGCCGGAGATTCTCGATCCACAGGGCGAGGCGGTCGCGAACGCGCTTCCTCGACTGTCGGTCACGTCGGTTTCCTCGGTGCGCATCGGCAAGCGCATCGAGTTGGACTTCGCCGACGGAACAGATCCGGAGACGATGCGCGCGCACGCGCGCGAGATCGCCGACAAGCTGCTTGCGAACCCGGTGATCGAAGATTTCGAGCTGCGCCTGCTCGACGAGGCGGAAGCCAAGGCATGAGCACGCGCATAGGGGTGGTGACGTTCCCCGGTTCGCTCGACGACGTCGACACCGCCCGGGCGATCCGCCTGGCCGGCGCCGAACCGGTGCCGCTGTGGCACGACGACAGCGCGCTGCGCGGCGTGAGCGCGGTGGTGCTGCCCGGCGGATTCTCCTACGGCGACTACCTGCGCGCCGGGGCCGTCGCGCGGTTCTCCGACGTGATGGCCACGGTCGTCGACGCCGCCGGCGGCGGTCTGCCGGTGCTGGGCATCTGCAACGGCTTTCAGGTGCTGTGCGAGTCGCACCTGCTGCCGGGGGCGCTGACCCGCAACCGCCACCTGCGCTACCGCACCAAGGACCAGCCGTTGGACGTCGTCAATCCCAAGACCGCCTGGACGCAGGGCTACGCGCCGAACGCGCGCGTTGTGGTCCCGGTCAAGCACGGCGAGGGCTGCTTCGTCGCCGACGAGAAGACGCTCGACGCGCTCGAGGCCGAGGAGCGGGTGGTGGTGCGCTACGCCGACGGCAACCCGAACGGCTCGCAGCGCGACATCGCCGGGATCTGCAACGCCGCCGGGAACGTGGTCGGCATGATGC
>JBOGDN010000474.1:0-4636 GCA_050742995.1 Stackebrandtia sp.
TGGTTGTAGATGACGTCGCCGGTGTCGGCTTCGGCGACGACGACCCCGACCTGCGCGTCGTTGTAGCGGTCGTCTTCGAGGATGGCGTCGATGGCCTTGCCGAGCTCTTCGTCGGAGGACTCTTCCGCCTGGGCGACGACGGCGCCCGTCACGGCCAGCGCGGCGACCGCGACTGCGGCGACGCCGCCTTGAATGAGAGTGCGTTTCTTCACGCAGGGGATGGTAGCCGGGTCACGCACTGCGGTCGCGCTGCATACGCGCCGAGGCCGAAATTCCCATAATGCCGTTGCCTGCGAAGTCTCAGCGCCGAAGCGCGTTGCCAATCGTCCATGAAGCGCATAGCGTCGCTAACTGTGCATGTAGAGAAATTTGCAAATCAATTCGAGCTGCTTGCGCAGGCCCACGGCGTCTCGACGCAACGGATGCGCGAATTGCTTGCGCTGCACGAAGACGGGCCCGATCGGTGGGTCGCCGTCGCCGGAGGCCGCGGCGTCGGCGCGGCCACAGCCTGGCGCGGCGCCGACCGCAGACTGCGGCTTCTCCTCACCTGCCGGGACCCCGCCGCGTACGTTCCGCTGGCGCGGGTCGCGGCCACGCTCGACGGCCCGGTCTACGCCTCCGTCGACGGCTCCGACGTGATGGCGCGGTCCGCGCTCACCGCCGCCGGCTTCGTCCTGGAATACACCGACGACGTCTACGAGGCCCGCTTCGACGCCGTCGCCCGGCGGCTGAGCCCGGAGGCGCCCGCGGGCTTCTCGTTCACCACGGCCGACCGCGCCGACCCGAGCAGATGGTTCACATTGGACAACACGCTGCGCCAGGACGTGCGCGGCAGCGAAGGCTGGCGCGGCGACCTGAGGCAGTTCGCCGAGGAGAACCGCGACTCGCCGTACTTCGACCCCTCCGCCTACGTCATCGCCGTCGACGACGCCAACGGCGAGTACGCCGGCCTGGTCCGGTTCTGGAACGGCCCCCGGCCCAAACCGCGGCTTGGGCTGCTCGGGGTGGTGCGGCAATACCGGCACGCGGGCCTGGGGAGGGCCCTGCTGGCGCGCGGCGCGGCGGCCGCGTCCCAATGGGGAGGCGATTCGTTCACGGGGGAGACCTACCGCGGCGCGACCGCGATGTGCGCGCTGTGGAAGCGGCTCGGGGCCGTCGTGATCGACAGCGAGCAGACCCTGGTGCGACGGGGCTGAGGTTTCGGCGAATCGAGAATTTTCGCCGCTGGCGTCCCATTTTATTTCATCCCGTGATGAAATAGTTCTGAAACCGAGTCGTCGACACGCGAGGAGACGCGAAGTGACACATCAAGATCAGTCGAGCGGAGTCGGGCCGACCGACGTCGACTTCGAAGAGATGTACCGGGAGCAGTCCGCGGCGGACGCCCCCGCCGTGCCGTGGGACCTCGGCGAGCCGCAGCCCGCCGTCGTCGACTTGGAGCAGGCCGGACAGTTCTCCGGCGAAGTGCTCGACGTCGGCTGCGGCGTGGGAGACAACGCCTTGTTCCTCGCCGAGCGCGGCTACCGGGTGACGGGCGTCGACTTCTCGGCCACGGCGATTGGACGCTGCCGCGAAAAGGCCGCCGACCGCGGCCTTGACGTCGAGTTCTCCGTGGCCGACGTCACCCGTCTCGACGGCCTTGACGGTCGGTTCTCCACCGTCCTCGACAGCGCCCTGTACCACTGCCTGACGCCCGAACAGCGCCGCGAATACATGGCGGCGCTGGACAGGGCGACCAAGCCGGGCGCGCGGCTGCACCTGTTCTGCTTCGCCGAGGGCGGCCCGCTGCCGCTTCCCGACCACTTCGCCGTCGGCGAAGCCGAGCTGCGCGAGATCGTCGGCGCGCATTGGGACATAGAGGAGCTGCGATCGGCCGACTATTCGTGCGCGTTTACCCCCGACGGCTTCGCCGAGTTCTTGCGCGGAGTCGTCGAAAGCCAGGGGATCGAAATGAGCCTCGACGCGTTCCCCCGGCTGAATACAGACCATAAGGGACGCGTCATCCTGACGATGTGGAAGCTGACCGGCGTGCGCCGCTAGCTTCGTCATCGGCGTGGCGGGCGTGAGGGGACCCGCCGCGCCGGCCAGATTTCGCGCGGAGGGTGAAGCGATTTTCCGTTCGAAACGGCACAATCGGCTCTATGAACACCGCGCCGAGCATGCTGCTCGTGCACAGCCCGCTGGTCGGGCCGTCGACGTGGGAGGCGACCGCACAACGCCTGCGGCGCCTCGGCCGTCAGGTCGTCGTGCCGTCTTTGGCCCGAGCCCTGGAGCAGGGACCGCCGTTTCACCGCGGGATCGCCCGCGCCGCGGCGCGGGCCGCCGTCGACGTCGATCCGCGCCGCCCGATCGTGCTCGTCGGGCACAGCGGCGCCGGGTCGCTGCTTCCGGCGATCGCCGAAGAGACGTGGGGAAGAGCGGCGGCGGTCTTCGTCGACGCGCTGCTGCCGCACCCCGGACACAGCTGGTTCGACAGCGCTCCGCGCCGACTGCGCGAGCATCTGATCGGCCTGGCCGCCGACGGCCGGCTTCCCGCGTGGAACGAGTGGTTCCCGCCGGAGTCTCTCGTCGCGCTGATTCCCGACGCCGCCGCTCGCGAGCGCTTCGTCGCCGAGCTGCCCCGCATTCCGCTTTCCTACTTCGAGGAGCCGGCCGTCGCAGCCCGAGACTTGCCGCCGGAGTCCTGCGCGTACATCCAGCTGAGCGCGGCGTACGAGGGGCAGGCCGACGAAGCGGCGCGACGCGGCTGGGCGGTGCGTCGACACGACGCCGACCATTTGACGATGCTGACTCGGCCGGATTTCGTCGCCGAGCTGCTCGACGACGCCGTAGCCGCGCTGCCCGACCGCTGAGCGACGCCGCGTCAGGCCGCGGTCGCCGCGACGGCCTCGACTTCAATGAGCAGGTCGGGGTGGAAGAGGCCGGCGACCTTCACCAGCGAACTCGTCGGGGGTCGCGCCGTGTCGACGAACTCGTCGCGCACCCGTCGCACCACGTCGAGCGCGGTGGTGTCGGTGACATAGAAGGTCAGCTTGAAGACGTCGGTCCAGCTCGCGCCGCCGGCCTGGAGCGCCTCGCTCACGTTGTGCATGGCCAGGCGCGTCTGCGTCTCCCAGTCGCCGGGCGCGGCCGGCACTCCCTGGGCGGTGACGGGCACCTGGCCCGACGTCCACACGAGCCGGCTGCCCGACGGGACGCTCGCGACGTGGCTGTAGCCGTTGGTCGGCGGCAGCGTCGTGGGGGTGTGGAATTCGACTGACAAGGCCGTGCCTTCCGTTCGGAGGTTTCGGTGGATCTGGGGCTCCAAGGCGGGGCGAAACCGGATTGAGCCTATGCCACGGATCGAGGCGTCCGGAGCGGGCGAGCGCGAAACTCTCAGGCCCTGAGTCTTAATAGTTATCTGATATCTTAACTTTTCCCCGCATAAGCCTCATCGCGCCGAGCGAAAAGAGCCCCCGCTCATGAACATCACCCTGCGACGTTCAGTCCCCCTCGCGACGACCGCGGTCGAGCTCGACGACGGCGCCGTCTATTTCAGCGCCCGCGACCAGCACGGAACCGGCGACGGCGCGCGCCGCCACGACGAGCTCCGACGGCGGCGAGTCGTTCGACGGGCCCTACGAGATGGTCGACGACCTGGTCGCGCCGGCGGTGCGGGCCTCGGTCTTGCGGCTGAGCGCGGCGGCCGACGCCGACGAGCGGATCGTGTTCTCCACGCCCGCGGACCCCGAACTCCGGGAGAAGCTGACCTTGAGACACAGCTTCGACCAGGCCGCGTCGTGGGCAGCCGGCCCGGTGTCGCACGAAGGTCCCGCGGCGTACTCAGACCTGGTCGAGACGTCGAGTGGGATGCTGGGCATCTTGTACGAAAACGGATCCGCCGGTCCTTACGAGCAGATCACGTTCGCGCGGGCGTCCCTCGACGAGTGATCTGCCGGGCGCAGCCGACATACCAGCATCGGAGTCCACGACATGCGCGTTCCCTTGTTCCGTCAAGCCCAGAAGGCGTTGCGCCAGTACGTCATCGACAACAATCTCGTCCCCGGCGACCCCCTGCCCCCGGAAGGCGAGCTGGCCAAGCAGCTGGGCATGAGCCGCGCCTCGATGCGCGAGGCCACGCGCAGCCTGGAATCGCTCGGCGTCATCGAGACGCGGCACGGCAAGGGACTCTACGTCGGCAGCTTCTCCTTCGACCCGATCCTGGAGCAGCTTCCGTACATGCTGCTGCTCGACGACGTCGCCTTCAGCGAAGTGCTCGAGGTGCGGCACGCGCTTGAGGAGCACCTCATCGTCAAGGTCGCGGGGCGGCTCACCGAGGAGGACCTGCGCGACCTCGACGAGATCGTGGAGCGGATGCGCGTCGAGGCGGTCAACGGGCAGCCCCCGGCCGAGCTGGACCGCGAGTTCCATCAGCGGCTGTTCCGCCCGCTCGGCAACGAGCTGGTGCTCAAGCTCATCGAGCTCTTCTGGCAGCTGTACAACCGCATCGGCGCCAACCTTGTGGAGCGGAGTCCGCACGCCGTCGACGTGCACGCCGGCATCGTCGCCGCCTTGCGCGGCGGCGATACCGACCAGGTGGTCAAGGCAGTGGGGCGGCACTTCGCCGGCATCGAGCACTCCGTCGCGGCCAGCGACG
>JBOGDN010000475.1:0-2636 GCA_050742995.1 Stackebrandtia sp.
CCCACGCCGTTGACGTGTCGTTCACGTCGATGCGTTCACTGTTTAGAGGACTTCGTACAGCGCTTCGGGTGCGACGGAGCCGACGGCGAGCTGGCCGTCGTCGGTCAGCAGGGCGCTGAACAGGTCCGTGCTGAGCAGCTTGCCGGAGCCCCAGTCGCCGGAAACCGGCTCCAGGTTGGCAAGCGCCTGGTCGATGGCGGCCTCGTCGACGCCGAGCTTCGCCAGCTCGTCGCGCAGGGCCTGCTCGTCGATGTCGGAAACCGCGATGGTCTCGAAGCCGGAGCCGTAGGTCTCGGCGCCGCCGCCGGCAACGCCCTGGATCGACCCGACGACGTCGGAAGCCAGGCTCTCGACGACCTCGGCGCCTTCCGGCGGCTCAAACTCGAAGACCTCGGGGTCGGGAACCTCGAGGTCGAGCTCGTTGAACACGCTCTCGAAGGCGGGAGTCTCCTTGCCCTGGGAGAAGATCTGCGTCTGCAGCGGCAGGCCGGTGTCGGCGTCGACCGAAAGTCGCACGGCGTCCACCAGGGAGTCGCCCTTGGGAGTGAGGATCAGCCCGTAAGCGTCCCGACCGGCGATCTCTTCGACGCCGTCGGTCTTCAGCTCGGTGGTGTCGCCCACGGCCGCCAGCACCGCGTCGGCGGCGGAGCTCGGAGCGGCCGAGCCGCCGGACAGCACTGAAGGCAGCCCGCCCGGGAGGTCGGTGAGGCCGTCGGTCAGCTCATAGTGGTTGGCCAGACCGAGATCGCTGTTCCAGGCCCACATGTCGGAGCCGTTGCGGATGATGCTGGCCTCGGCGAGGTCGCCCTCCACCGAGGTGCGCACGTTGCCGGAGGAGTCGTACCACACGCCGAGGGTGTGGGTGCCGGCCGACAGCGATGCCGGGTTCACGCTGTCAGCACCGAGCTCCGGAAGGCCGAGGTCGGAAGTCTGCTCGACGACGCCGGTGTAGCCGTCCACATCGGCGTTTTGCACTGCCTCGAGAAGTTCTTCGGCACTGCGATCGGGAAGGTCCTCGGCGCCTGCCAGGAAGATTCCCGTCCCGGCGGCCACGAGCAGCGCTCCGGAGCCGACGGCGATCGGAACCGCGTATCGACGCAACGATTTTATGCGCGACATCTGCGTCCTTTCTTTTCCTTTTGCTTTGAAGAGTGGTGGCGTGCCGATTTCTCGGCGCGAAACCTGGATGCTGCCAAGGCTTGCTGAGAAAAAGATGTGAGTAGTCTGTTAATCGCTTGGCGGATAAGGAAACTCGCCAGTCTTCTTAACAATGACCTCTGTCGAATTCAGCCGTTCTCGTCGGCGAGCACGTTGCGTATTTCTTCGACTTCGGGGAATCCGGCCTCGACGTAGTACTCGAGCGCGTCGCGCAGCAGTTCGAAGGCGGCGGCGCGATCACCGTCGGCGAGCAGGCATTCGGCGAGGTCGCGCTCGGCGTCGGCCAGGTGGCGCCGAAGGCCGATCCCCCGCGCGATCTGCGCGGCGGCCCGCAGGCTTTCTTCGGCCGACTCTCGGTCGCCGGCGGCGCGTTGGGCGGCGGCGAGGACCGTCAGCAGCTCGGTTTCGAACCGCGGACTGTCGTCGCTCAGCGTTTCCAGCGACCGATGGGCACGTTCTAGCGCCTCCTCCGGACGGCCGAGGCCGACCAGGTCGCGCGCGGCGCCCGAAAGAGACGACGCCAGGTCGTCCGGCTCTTCGTACTCGCGGTGGTAGGCGACGGCCCGCTCGTGCAGCCGCAGCGCCTCGGCGAATTCCCCGCGCCGCTGCGCCAGGTCGCCCCGGCGCTGCAGCACCACGGTTCGCCTTCGCTCGTCGCCGAGCATCGCCGCGGTCTCGGCGGCGCGGTCGAGCTGGGCATCGGCCTCGGCGAATCGACCAAGCCGCATCAGCGTCTCGGACAAGTTGCAGCGCGCAAGCGCCTGGAACATGAACGCCTCGGATTCGGACGCTTTCTCAATTGCCCGATTGAGATGATCCGCGGACTCGGCGTATTCGCCGCGGTCGCGGTGAAGCACCCCGAGATTGTTCAGCACGGAAGCGAGCCCTTTGGCGTCGCCGAGGTTCGTCCGCATCTCGAGACAGACGTAGAAATGTTTCGCGGCCGCGGCGTAGTCGCCAATGGTGAAATGGCCGAGCGCGATCTGATTGGCGAATCCGCCCTGCATCTTGACGTGGCCGAGTCGCCGCGCCGCCGCGAGACCTTTCTCGGCGAGAGCGAGCGCGTCGTGGCGGCGCCCGTGAAAGTACAGATTGGTCCACGTCCGCGAACACAGCGTGATCGCGTGCGCGTCGAGTCCTTGTTCGACGCAGGAGTCGATCGCGGCGACCAGATTGGCGTGCTCGGCGGCGAACCAGTCCAGCGCGGCGCGGTGGTCGGCGACGTCCGGGGCGGCGACGTCGCCGGTCTCGACGAGGTCGAGCTGCGACTTGCCCGGCTCGATCCGGCTTTCGGCGCGGCGGGCGGCGATCGCGTATATGTCGAAAAGCCGCCGCTGCGCGTCCTGGCGCTCCCCGGCTTCGCCCGAGTCCACGGCGTATTGCCGCAGCAGGTCGTGGAAGAAATACCGACCGACGGCGGCCGTCATGAGGAGATGAACGTCCACAAGGTCTTCGAGCATCGACTCGGCGTCGCCGAC
>JBOGDN010000476.1:0-3613 GCA_050742995.1 Stackebrandtia sp.
CCGCAGGCCCGCGTCCGGCAAACCGTGCGCAAACCGCAGCGGCGCAGCATAGGGCGCTGATCGGGCCTCACACGGTCCGATCCGATCCGACCAGGAGGTTTGTATGTCGCTGTCAGCGGATCTGGAAAAGCTGTGGAAGGCGGGAGCGGTGAGGCTGCCGCACGCCGCGGCGAAATTCGGCGAGGCCGCGCAGGCGGTGCACCGCTCGCATCAGTCAGTCGACGAGGCGTTCGGCGGCTCGTCGATCAAGTCGGAGTGGACGCAGCTGTGCCAGACGCTGCAGAACAGGATTCTGGCGACAACCCGGAACAGGCTTGTCACGGCCGGGGAGGCGCTGGTGAAAGTGGCCCACGACTACGCCGAGACAGACGCCGACGCCGCCGCACACCTCTACGGAACCAAAGACGAGGACGGCGTCGTCGAAAAGGCCGAAAACAACGACGACTACAGGGAGAGGCCGCCCGGGAACATTCCCGAGGCGCCCGAATACGACGATCCGCACGGGGGGTTCGAGCCTGGACGCCGGACTGACTGAGAGGAGAGACCACAGTGTCCAATGATGAGACATACCCGACCGCGGACGAGATCTCGCAAAAAGCCAGGGAAGTCAGCGACGCCGCGCGCGAGGCTCGACGTGACGAATTGGCTCACCAGAGCGGCCCTTCCGGCCCGCGAGGAAATGGTCCGGCGGTGGCGATCGTCGCCGACGACGCGTACGACTACGTCATTCCCTGGTTTGAGCGTTTCAGCAAGCCGGAGCCCTACCTGGCCGAAGGAATGGAGGTCGAACTGGAGCTCGCCCTAGGGCCGATCGGGGCGGCCGGCACCGAGCTGGGGATCGTCAACAACGACCTCTGGAACTGGGAAGGCGACGCGCGGGATTCGTTCATGTATCACTTCATGGAGCCGCTTGTGGTCGGCAACAACGACAGCAACATTCTGGACAACCAGCAAGGGCTCGTCAACGAGCTGCGCGCCGCGGCAGGCGCACAAGCACGAATCCTGGGGCGCGGCCGCGAAGACGCGGTCAGCATCGCGAACGCCGCCATAGACGCGCTGGAGTCTTTGAAGGCCATGAACGACCAGGTGACCGCGGATTTCACGCTGGGTTTGGCGGGCACCGTGGTCGGCCTCATTCCGGTGGTCGGCACAGGCGCGAAGGCCGTCGAAGTCGGCTTGGCCTGGCTGGCGGCCGGAGGCAAGCTGACCAGCACCGTGTTCGACGTGGTGGAACAGAAACTGACGGGAGCGACAGTCGACTCCATCTTGGATTCTACGCAGTCGCTGCTTGACAAGGTCGACTCCAGCATGACCGACCTGGAAGACCAGATCAGGGACAAACTGAAGGCGACGCAAGAGGAGGGAACGGGGGGCAAACCAGGAGTCGACGAGGTTCTCGGCAGCAGCAGCGCTCTCGACCTGGCGAAGCTGGTCCCCAACGAAATCGGCGACGACGGGCCCGACATCACCGACGGCAAAGACAACGACACGTCCGAATTCAGACCGCCCAGCCTGTCGTGACAGGCGGACAGCCGACGCCGGACGCCGGACGTCCCGGCGTCGGCGACCGCTCCCGACGTCGTCTCCAAGACGAACGGGATCGCCTCTAAGCCACGTGGAGGCGGTAGCGCTCGATGGTTTCGGCAAGCACTTCGGGGCCGGGGCGGGACCACAGGTCCTCGTTGAAGATCTCGACTTCGACCGGGCCGTCGTAGCCGGCGGCGTCGGCGGCTTCGCGCAGTCGGCGCAGCTCCACGCAGCCGTCGCCGAGCTGGGCGCGGCCGGTGAGCACGCCGGCCGGCAGCGGCGTGGTCCAGTCGGCGACCTGGAAGGCGGCGATGCGTCCGGCCGCGCGGGAGATCGCGGCGTAGACGCCCGGGTCCCACCACACGTGGTAGGTGTCCACGACCACGCCGACCGCCTCGGCGTCGAAGGGTTCGGCGAGGTCGATCGCCTGGTCGAGTGTGGACACCACGCAGCGGTCTGAGGCGAACATCGGGTGCAGCGGCTCGATCGCCAGGCGCACGCCGCGTTCGGCGGCGTACGGCGCCAGCGTCGTCAGCGCCTCGGCCACGCGTTCGCGCGCGCCGTCGACGTCGCGCGAACCGTCCGGCAGGCCGCCGCACACCAGCACCAGCTCGGACGTGCCGAGCGCGGCCGCCTCGTCGACGGCGCGGCGGTTGTCGTCCAACGGCCGGTCGCCGCTCGTGAAGAATCCGCCGCGGCACAGCGAGGTGACGCGGACCGCGCTGTCGCGCACCAGCTTGGCCGTCTGCGACAGCCCCTGCTCGGCGACCGGCTCGCGCCACAGCCCGATGCCGACGCCGGCACGGGCGCACGCCTCGATCGCTTCGGACTGGTCCCAACGCTTGACGGTGGCGTGGTTGAGCGAGAAGCGGTTCATCGCGTCGCCTCCAAGTAGCCGCGCATGCGCGCCGCGGCCTCCTCGGGGTCGTCGAAGAGGCCGACGCCGTCGGCGAGGACGAACACGTCGACCAGGTGTTCCACGGAGCGAGCGGACTCCAGGCCGCCGACCATCGTGAACTTCTCCTGACGGCCGCACAGCCACGCCAGGAAAACCACGCCGGTCTTGTAGAAGCGCGTCGGCGCCTCGAACACCTTGCGCGCCAGCGGAACCGTCGGATCCAAGACGGCGCGGAAGCCGTCGACGTCGCCGGCGTCGAGCGCGCGAACCGCGTGCGCCGCGTACGGCGCCAGCGGATCGAAGATCCCCAACAGCGCGTCGCTGTGTCCGCGGTCGTCGCCGGAGATCAGCCTCGGGTAGTTGAAGTCGTCGCCGGTGTAGCAGCGCACGCCCTCGGGCAGCCGACGACGGAAGTCGATCTCGGCGCCGGCGTCCAGCAGCGAGATCTTGACGCCGTCGACCTTGCCGGCGTTGTCGGCGATCAGCCCCAGCAGCGTCTCGGCGGCCGCCGACAGATCGACCGAGCCCCAGTAGCCGCGCAGCCGCGGGTCGAACATCTCCCCCAGCCAGTGCAGGATCGCCGGACGCCGCGACTGGCGCAGCAGATCCGAGTACAGCTCCAGGTAGTCCTCGGGTCCCTTCGCCAGGGCGGCCAGCTCGCGCGAGCACATCAGGATCGGCGCCGCGCCGCAGTCTTCGACGAACGCGAGCTGCTCGGCGTAGGCGCCGTGCACGTCGTCGAGGACCGCGACGTCGCCGACGAGCGAGTCGGCGCCGACGCCGCAGGCGAGCAGGTCGCCGTCGCCGGCTTCGGCGGCGGTGCGGCGGATCAGGGCGCAGGATTCCTCGGAGGAGAGGTGGTCGGCCTTGTTGAGGCCGCGGCCGAGCTTGGTGACGGCACCATGGATCTCCGGCACCCACATCTTCGCCTCCAGCAGCGCCTTGTCGTCCCCCGACAGGTAGATGGTCGGCACACCGGCGTTGCCGGCGATGATGGCACGGGCCCCAAATTCGCCGATGAAGACGCCGTTGAGGCGGTAGTAGGCGATGGTGCGGGAGCTGTAGGTGTGGGCGAGGGGGGCGTGGAACGTGCCGGCCATCGCGTGCTGCCCCACAAACAGCAGCGCGTCGTAGGAGCGGTCCAGCTTGGCGTGCGCCCGCCCGTCGCGCAGGTAGACAGCGCGGGGG